>JANOLA010000390.1:0-14007 GCA_031419535.1 Burkholderiales bacterium
GCGCGCTGCCGCTGGCAGGGCTTGACCGTGCGCAGCCCGAACGATTGTGTCGTCGCGGCCTGCGCCATCGCGAGTGACCTGCCGGTGTTGGCGAACGACAGCGACTTCGAGGCCATCGCCAGAGTGGAGCCGGCGCTGCGCCTGGTTTGATGCGGTCACACGACCGCCAAGCGGTGGCGCCTGCGTGTCCCGCCGGCACTCCCTAGAATGCTCGGCTCCCTCGATCAAAGGCCTCCTCTGTGACCACCGGTGTCATCCGCATTCGCGGCGCGCGTCAGCACAACCTGAAGAACCTCGATCTCGACATCCGCACGGGTGAGATGACGGTCGTGACCGGCCCCAGCGGCTCGGGCAAATCGAGCCTGGTGTTCGACACGCTCTACGCCGAAGGCCAGCGCCGCTACGTCGAAACCTTCAGCGCCTACGCACGCCAGTTCCTGGACCGCATGGACCGGCCGGCGGTGGACCGGGTGGACGGCGTGCCGCCTGCCATTGCGATCGACCAGACGAACCCGGTGCGCAGTTCGCGCTCGACCGTCGGCACGATGACGGAGCTGAACGATCACCTGAAACTGCTGTTCGCGCGCGCGGCGGATCTGTTTGACAAGCAGACCGCGCAGCGCGTGAGGCATGACTCGCCGGAGACGATTTATGCGGAGCTGATGGCGCGCACCTTGCCCGCCGATCCGCGCCTGGTGTTGACGTTCCCCGTCGAACTGCCCGCCGACACGAGCGCGCAAGACGTTGCGCAGTGGCTCGCCGCGAGCGGCTACACGCGCGTGCAGGCCGAGCGAGAAGTGGCGTCACCGACGGGGCCGCGCAAGGTGCTGGACGTCGTCGCGGACCGCTTTCGCATCCAGGGCACGGAGAAGATTCGCGCGATCGAGGCGATTGAAACCGCGTTGAAACGTGGCAGCGGCCGGGTCAATGTGTACGTTCTCACTTCCCCTCCCGCCTTGTCAGGAGAGGCGGTGTTACTCCCTCTCCATTTGGGAGAGGGAGCCGAGCTCTGGCGCTTCTCCACCGGCCTGCACTGCCCCGACAGCGACCTGCGCTATGCCGACCCGCAGCCCGGCCTCTTCAGCTTCAACTCCGCCGTCGGCGCCTGCGAAACCTGTCGCGGGTTCGGGCGCGTGATCGGCGTGGACTACGGCCTTGTCATCCCGGACACGCGGAAAACGCTGCGCAATGGCGCCATCAAGCCGCTGCAAACGCCGGCCTGGAAAGAGTGCCAGGACGACCTCATTAAATACGGCGGCGAAGCCGGCATTCCGCGCGACACCGCGTGGGCGATGCTGACACCCGCGCAGCGCGACTGGGTGATCGGCGGCTCGCCGCAATGGGCGGGCAAGTGGAACAAACAGTGGTATGGCATCAAGCGCTTCTTCGAATACCTGGAGAGCAAGGCCTACAAGATGCACATCCGCGTGCTGCTGTCGAAGTACCGCAGCTACACGCCTTGCCATGTGTGCGGCGGCGCGCGGCTGAAGACGGAGGCGCTGCTGTGGCGCCTCGGCACGAAACAAGATGCCGACGGCGTGTTCGCGCCCGCGCAACGTTTCATGCCGCAAGGCGTGCCCTGGTCGCGCGCGCAGCTCGAAGCGCTGCCGGGCCTGACGCTGCACGACTTGATGCTGATGCCGATCCAGCGCATCCGAAAGTTCTTCGCGCAACTCACGCTGCCGAGCACGATGCTCGACGATGCGTTGAAACTGCTGCTCGACGAAGTGCGGACTCGCCTGAAGTACCTGTGCGACGTCGGCCTGGGCTACCTGACGCTGGACCGGCAAAGCCGCACGTTGAGCGGCGGCGAGGTGCAGCGCATCAACCTCACCACGGCGCTCGGCACCTCGCTCGTCAACACCATGTTCGTGCTCGATGAGCCCAGCATCGGCCTGCACCCACGCGACATGGGCCGCATCGTGGAGGCGATGCTGCGCCTGCGCGACGCCGGTAATACGCTCGTCGTCGTCGAGCACGATCCGGCAGTGATGCTCGCCGCGGATCGGCTCATCGACATGGGCCCAGGGCCGGGCGAACGTGGCGGCACCATCGTATTCGACGGCACACCGGCCGACATTCGCAGAGCCGACACGCTGACCGGCGCATACCTCGGCGGGCGCAAGACGGTAACGATGGGCATCAAGCGCATGGTGAACGCGGCGACGCCCAAGCTCATCTTGCAGGGTGTGCGCGACCACAACCTGAAGGCCATCGACGTCGAGTTCCCGCTGCACCATCTGGTGTGCGTGACGGGCGTGTCGGGTTCGGGCAAGAGTACGCTGATGCAAGACGTGTTGTACCCGGCACTCGCGCGCCACTTCGGCAAGGCCACTGAATCGCCCGGCGCATTCGACGCGCTGCTCGGCGCCGATTTGTTGAGCGACGCGGTGTTCGTCGACCAGTCGCCGATCGGCAAGACGGCGCGCTCGAACCCTGCGAGTTACGTCGGCGCGTTCGATGAAATCCGCAAGCTGTTCGCGCAATCGCCGCTCGCCTTGCAGCGCGGCTACGGCCCGGGCATGTTCAGCTTCAACGCCGGTGACGGCCGCTGCGCAACCTGCGGCGGCTCGGGCTTCGAGCATGTGGAGATGCAGTTCCTGAGCGATGTGTACCTGCGCTGCCCCGACTGCGACGGCCGGCGCTTCCGCAGCGAAATCCTCGACGTGAAGATCGACCGGCGCATGGGTGGGCGCGCCGACGACGATCAGTTTCGCGACTTGTCGGTGGCCGACGTGTTGGAACTCACCGTCAGCGAAGCGGTGCAACTGTTTCGCGATGATCGCGAAGTGCAGCGCGTGCTGCAGCCCATCGTCGATGTCGGCCTGGAGTATGTGAAGCTCGGCCAGCCGGTGCCCACGCTGTCGGGCGGCGAGGCGCAGCGCTTGAAGTTGGCGGGCTTCCTCGCCGAAGCCGCGCAAGACCGAAGTGCGAGCCGGCAATCGGTCGCCCGGCGCGGCCGACTGTTCATGTTCGACGAGCCGACGACGGGCCTGCATTTCGATGACATCGCCAAGCTGATGCGGGCGTTTCGCAAGCTGCTCGACGCGGGCCACTCCATCATCGTGATCGAACACAACCTCGACGTGGTGCGCGCTGCGGATTGGTTGATCGACCTCGGCCCCGAAGGCGGCGAGGCCGGTGGTTTTGTCGTGTGCACCGGCACGCCGGAAGAAGTGAAGCGCCATCCGACGTCGTTTACCGGCAAAGCGCTGGCTGAGTACGGCCTGACCCTGGGCATCGGCGTTGTCGAAGCACGCGAGCGACTCCCTCTCCCGCTTGCGGGAGAGGGAGCCGAAGTGATTCGAATCGTGAATGCTCGCGAACACAACCTGAAGTCGCTGAGCGTCGACATTCCGCGCGGCAAGTTCAGCGTGATCACCGGCGTATCGGGTTCGGGCAAGAGCACGCTCGCGTTCGACATTCTGTTCAACGAAGGCCAGCGGCGCTATCTCGAATCGCTGAACGCCTATGCGCGCAGCATCGTGCAGCCGGCCGGCCGGCCCGAGGTGGACGCGGTGTACGGCATTCCGCCCACCGTGGCGATCGAGCAGCGCCTGTCGCGCGGCGGGCGCAAGAGCACGGTGGCCACCACCACCGAGGTCTGGCATTTCCTGCGCCTGCTCTACGTGAAGCTCGGCCTGCAGCACTGCACCAAGGACGGTGCGCCGGTGAAGCCGCAGAGCGCCGAGAGCATCGCCGCGCAATTGCTGCGCGACCACAAGGGCGAGCATGTGGGCCTGCTCGCGCCGCTCGTCGTGAACCGCAAGGGCCTGTACACCGACCTCGCGAAATGGGCCAAGGTTCGCGGCTACACGCACTTGCGCGTCGACGGCGAGTTCGTCAGCGTCAGCCCTTGGCCGCGCCTGGACCGCTTCAAGGAACACACGCTCGAACTGCCGGTGGGTGACCTCGTGATCAGCGCCGACCATGAAGCCGAACTGCGCGCGCTGCTGGCGAAGGCGTTGGAGCTCGGCAAGGGCGTGATGCACCTGCTCGCGCCGCTCGACGGGCTGGCCACTGCCATGGACGACAAGGCTTCGGCCCAGGGCGTGGGCGGCGGTATCGGCAGCGTCAAGGTGTTCTCGGTGAAGCGTGCCTGCCCGAGCTGCGGCACCAGTTACTCCGAGCTCGACCCGCGCATGTTCAGCTACAACAGCAAACATGGCTGGTGCACCACCTGCGTCGGCACGGGACTGGCGCTGACGCGCGAACAGCGCCGTGCGTATGACGACTCGATCCGCAGCGATGACAGAAGCGACAACAAGGGCCGCGAGCAGAGTTTTCCGTCGCAAGAGATGGAGGTCGAAGGCCTGGTTGATCAGCCCTGCCCCGACTGCGCCGGCTCGCGCCTCAACCCCGCGTCGCGCGGCGTGACGTTCGAAGGCAACTCCATCGCCAAGGTGGCGCAGTGGAGCGTGGCCGATGCGCGCGCCTGGGTCGAGGCACTCAAGCTCGTCGGCCGCGACGCCGAGATCGCGCGCGACGTGGTCAGCGAAATCAAGAGCCGTCTCGAATTCCTGGAGGAAGTGGGTCTGGGCTACCTGACGCTCGACCGCGCCGCGCCCACGCTCAGCGGCGGCGAAGCACAGCGCATTCGCCTCGCGGCGCAACTCGGCAGCAACCTGCAAGGCGTGTGCTACGTGTTGGATGAGCCGACGATCGGCCTGCACCCGCGCGACAACCAGATCCTGCTCAAAGCCTTGCATACGCTGAGCGAGAAGGGCAATACGCTGGTCGTCGTAGAGCATGACGAAGACACGATCCGCCGCGCCGACCACATCATCGACATCGGCCCGGGCGCCGGCAAGCGCGGCGGCTCGCTGGTGGCGCAAGGCTCGGTCGCCACGGTGTCGGCGAACACGGCTTCGGCGACGGGGCGCTTTCTCGCCAAGCCGCTGGTGCATCCGTTGCAAGCGCGGCGCGATGTGGCCGCGGTGACCACGAACACGGTGCGCCGCGAAAGCGCGAACAACCTCTTGATGACGGTGCACGGCGCGGCGCTGCACAACCTGCAAGACATCAGCGTCGACATTCCGCTGCGGCGTTTGGTCGCGGTCACGGGAGTCAGCGGCTCGGGCAAGTCGACACTTGCGCGCGACGTGCTGCTCGCGAATCTGCAGTTCATCAACTCGCGCGGCGGCAAGCCGAACTGGTGGGGCTGCACCCACATCGACGGCTGGGGCTTCATCGACCGCGTGCTCGAAGTCGACCAAACGCCGATCGGCAAGACGCCGCGCTCCTGCCCAGCCACCTACATCGGTTTCTGGGACACGATCCGCAAGCTCTTTGCCGAGACGCTGGAAGCGCGCGCACGCGGCTACGCGCCGGCACGCTTCTCCTTCAACACCGGAGGGTCAGGAGCCGCCGGCCAGAAGGCCGGCGGGGGCCGCTGCGCCGCCTGCGAAGGCCAAGGCGTGCGCACCATCGCGATGAGCTTTCTGCCCGACGTGAAGGTGCCGTGCGACGTGTGCCGCGGCCAGCGTTTCAATGCCGAGACGCTGGCGGTGAGCTGGCGCGGCAAAAGCATCGGCGACGTGCTGAAGATGGAGATCGACGAAGCAGTGGGCTTCTTTGCCTCGATGCAAAACATCGCGCACCCGCTGCAATTGCTGAAAGACGTGGGCCTGGGCTATCTGACGCTGGGCCAGCCGTCACCCACGCTGAGCGGCGGTGAAGCGCAGCGCATCAAGCTCGTCACCGAACTCACCAAGGCGCGCGACGACGTGGGCCGGCGCGGCAACAAGGCGCCGCACACGCTCTATGTGCTGGACGAACCCACAGTCGGCCTGCACATGGCCGACGTTGAAAAACTCATCCGCGTGCTGCACCGGCTCGTCGACGCCGGCCACAGCGTGATCGTGATCGAACACGACCTCGACGTGATCGCCGAAGCCGATTGGGTCATCGACCTCGGGCCCGAAGGCGGCGTGAAAGGCGGGGCAGTGGTGATCGCGGGCGCGCCAGAGGCGCTGGTGAAGTGCAAGGCCAGCCACACCGGTGCCGCGTTGAAGGGTGTGTTGGCGCGGCGGTGATGCGGGGAGGGAGGCGTGCGAGTACCGAACAGGGGCAGGTGGCCCGCCACCCAAGCCGGCATGCCACGAGGTGCCATGCCAACGACCGTTGAACAGGGCGGCGGTGGTGCCCCCGGGCGCAGGACCCATTCGCGGTGGGCACCAGCCGCGCCAAGGCACGGGCGGTGTTGATGGATCTGGCCGTTGCAGGCTACCGTGGCGCCCCGCGAGCGTGGGCCGGAGAACGGGGGCACCGCCGCCGCCCTGCCGCGCCGACGCTCGCATGCGGATCGTCGGGCGGAGCACTGCCGCCACCCTGTCAGCATGACGATGGCCATCTCGCCCTCTATAGTTTCGAGCCGGCCGATGACGCGGTGCTGATTCTTGCGATACGGCATCAGCGCGAACTCGGGCATGGCGACGAGAGCATCGCGTAACACGAAGAACGGAGTATCACGACCATGAAAATCAACGCCGCCGTGCTCGACAAGATGGGCGCCGCCTTGCCCTACGCCGTCAGCAAGCCACTCGCGATCCGCAGCGTCGAGCTCGCACCGCCCGGCCCCCTTGAGGTGACGATCAAGGTCGCCGCGGCCGGGCTTTGCCACTCCGACCTGTCGGTGATCAACGGCGACCGGCCGCGGCCGATGCCGATGGCGCTGGGCCACGAGGCCTCGGGTGTCGTGCATGAAGTGGGCAGCGGCGTCGGCGACCTGAAGCGCGGCGATCACGTCGTCGTCGTGTTCGTGCCGAGCTGCGGCCATTGCGCGCCTTGCGCCGAAGGTCGGCCCGCGCTGTGCGAGCCGGGAGCCGCGGCCAACGGTGCGGGGACGCTGCTGTCGGGAGCGCGGCGCTTGAACTTCGAAGGCAGTCCGGTCAACCACCACATGGGTTGCTCGGTTTTTGCCGAGTACGCGACCGTGTCGCGCCGCTCGCTCGTGAAGATCGATGCCGACATCCCGCTCGACGAAGCGGCATTGTTCGGCTGCGCGGTGCTGACCGGCGTGGGCGCGGTCGTCAATACGGCGCAGGTGCGCGCCGGTGCCTCGGTCGCGGTGATCGGGCTGGGTGGAGTGGGCCTCGCGGCGCTGCTCGGCGCGGTGGCGGCGGGGGCGCGGCAGATTGTTGCCATCGATTTGTCGGATGCGAAGCTCGAACAAGCGAAGGCGCTCGGCGCGACGCACACGGTGAACGCCGGCAGCCCCGACGCCAAGGACCAGGTGCGCGCGCTCAGCGGCGGCGGTGTCGAATACGCGTTCGAGTTTGCCGGCGCGATCCGCGCGCTCGAACTCGCTTACGCGATCACGCGGCGCGGCGGCATGACGGTCACCGCCGGCCTGCCACCTTCCACGGCGAGCTTTGGCATCAACGCGGTGAGCCTGGTCGCGGAAGAGCGCACCTTGAAGGGCAGCTACATCGGCACCTGCGTGCCGTCACGCGACATCCCGCGCTTCATGGCGCTGTTTCGGCAGGGCCGCTTACCGGTGGACAAGCTGTTGAGCGGGCGCCTGCGACTCGATGAGATCAACCATGGGTTTGACTTGCTGCACGAGGGCAAGGCGGTGCGGCAGGTGGTGGTGTTTGGGTGACCTGAGCGGCGCTGTGCCGGCTCCGGCCGCAGGCCGAGCCTCGCGGCGACGGCCGGGCGTTACCCGGCCGCCATCGGGCTGTCAGCGGGCACGGGCAACCAGCGCTCGATCTTTGCCGCGAGCTGCTCCATGTTGAACGGCTTGGCCAGGTAGTCGTCCATGCCTGCCGCCAGGCAGAGCTCCCGGTCGCCGTGCAAGGCGTTGGCGGTGAGTGCAACGATCGGGACCGCCGACTGGGCCGGGCCCTGGCCGCGAATCTGCGCGGTGGCCTGCAGGCCGTCCAGGTTCGGCATCTGCATGTCCATCAGCACCAGGTCGAAGGCTTGGCTTGCGCACAGTGCCACCGCCTCGATGCCGTCACCGGCCAGCGTCGCACGGTGGCCGAGGCGCTCGAGAATCGTCGCGGCGAGCACCCGATTGACCTCGTTGTCCTCGACGAGCAGGATGTTCGCCGCCGGCGCGCGCTCGCGCAGGCTGTGGCGGGTGACCGGTGCGGGGGACGCCGTGACCACGCCGCCTGCGAGCGCCGCAACGATGCCGTCGTACGCCTCGGACGGCTCGCGCGCCGCGGCGTTGTCTTCGATGACCTGCACCTCCAGGCCGGCGAGACGCTGCGCCTCGGGAGCCGACAAGGCGACGGGCGGCGCCTTGGCCAGGCGGCAGCGCAAAGTGAAATGGAACCGGCTGCCTTTGCCGAGCTCGCTCTCCAGCCAGATGCGCCCACCCATGAGTTCGACCAGCCGTGCCGAGATCGTCAGGCCCAGACCGGTTCCGCCGTAACGCCGCGTGGTGCTGCTGTCGGCCTGCGCGAACGCTTCGAAGATGCGGCCTTGCTGGTGCGCGGCGATGCCGATGCCGGTGTCGCGCACGCCGACGCGCAGCATCACCGCGTCGACCTCGCGCGACTCCACGTCCAGCGTGACCTCGACCTCTCCGTGGTCAGTGAACTTGAGCGCATTGCCCACCAGGTTGAGCAGCACCTGGCGCAGGCGGCCCGGGTCGCCGATCAGGGCGTGTGGCGTGTCCGGCGCAACGCGCGAACTCAGTCCCACGCCCTTCTCGCGCGCGGGCAGCGCCAGGCTGCGGACGATGTCGGGCACCAGGTCGAAGGGCTCGAACTCGACCGACTCGATGTCGAGTTTGCCGGCCTCGATCTTGGAGAAGTCGAGGATGTCGTTGATCACGGTGGCCAGCGCGTTGCCCGAAGCCATGACGAGCGCCAGCAGCTGGCGTTGCTCGGCCTGCAACGAACCGACCAGCACGAGCTGCGTTATCCCCAGAATCCCGTTCAGCGGCGTGCGGATTTCGTGGCTCATGTGCGCCAGGAACTCGCCCTTCGCGCCATTCGCGGCCTCGGCAGTCTCCTTGGCCTGCTGCAACTCGCGCGCGGCGCATTTCGCGGCGCTGATGTCGCGCACCACGCACACCTCGCCGACGTGCAGGCCTTGCGCATCGTGCAGCGGCGCGGTGTTGACCGCGACGTCGATGGCCCGGCCGCTCTTGTCGACGCGCTGCGCCTCGAACGAATGGCGCGCGCCAGAGCGGATGCGCGCCGCGACCTCCGCCAGTTCAGCCGCGCTGAGCATGCGCAGGTTGAGCGAGCGCAGCGGCAGGCCGACGGCCTCTGCCGCGCTGAAACCGTACAGACGCTCGGCGCCGGCGTTCCAATACGTGATGTGGCCGTCGAGATCGCGCGCGTAGATCGCGTCGGTGGATTGCTCGACCATTTCGGCCAGGACGCGGTTGCGCGATTCGGCGGCATGCAGCGCCATCGCCGCACGGTGTTCCTCGGTGATGTCGGTGCCGATGCCGCGATAGCCCTGGAACGCACCGTGGCGGTCGAACACCGGCGCGCCCGAGATCTTGACGTAGCGCTCATGGCCCGGCGCGCCGCTGCCGCGCAGGATCAGGTCGCAAAAAAAGGCTGGCGCGCGGCGAGCTGCGCCTGGTGCGGCGCCCAAGTGCCGTTGACGGGGACGGTGCCCTGCGTTTCCCAACGCCGTTTGCCCACTTCCACCTGCACGGTGACGGCGCGGCGCTCGCCGGTAGGGACAAGCGCCTCGACAAAGCGAAGCTCGGCGTCCTGTTCCCAATACCAGTCCGAGCTCAGCGAGGCGAGCATGCGGAACATGGCCTGCGCTTGCGCTGCGTCGTGCAGCGCGTCTTCGAGTTCGCGGCGCTGC
Organism: Burkholderiales bacterium; assembly: GCA_031419535.1. GTDB lineage: Bacteria > Pseudomonadota > Gammaproteobacteria > Burkholderiales > Burkholderiaceae_C > JAEMQF01. The sequence continues at coordinate 9,787 of JANOLA010000390.1, forward strand.
GCGGCGGGGCCGGTCTTCTTGCGGGTCTTCGGCGGCGCACCCAGTCGCTTCATGCGGGAGACGCGGGGTCCCGGCATTGCCGCTGAATCTCGGTCTTTGGCGTTGGACATGGGTGGCCCCGGGAACCGCGCGGGTGTTCTCTTGTGGCTGCGCGCGGGCGGATTGTCAAACAAGGCGCGCCGGCCAGCACGGGAATTCGCCGCGGCGCGTGCGCCGTGCCAGGTCGCCCCGCCTGGAAATTCACGCCTTGGGCCGCTGCGTGCACGGCGCGCGGCCGCAGTCCGGCCCTCGGGGCGCTCAGAACCCGAACGCTTCAGCCGGGTTCGCGACCAGCACGCGCGCGCGAATTGCGCCGTCCCCGACCCAGCGACTCAGCAAGGCAAGCAGGTCGGCGTCGTTCGGCGGTGGGTTGCGGCTCGGGTGCGGCCAGTTGCTGGCCCAGACGCAGCGGTGCGGGTGCGCTTGCAGCAAGGCCTTCGCAAGCGCGCCGACGTCGGCGTAATGGGGCGGCCCGAGCTTCGATGTTTCGTACGGCGCGGCAAGCTTCACCCAGCGCCCGGGCCGAGCCAGCAGGTTGAGCAGAGCCTTGAACGACGGATGGCTCACCGGCACGGGCTCGAGAAACTTGCCGGTGTGGTCGATCACCACCTTGCTCGGCAAACGATCGATCATCGCGGCATGCAGCGGCAGGTCGCGTCCGTCGAGCTGCAGGTCGATGCACCAGCCCAGAGGCGCGATGCGCGCGGACATGCGCTCCAGCGCGCTCCACGGCAGCGGGCCGCCGGCTCCCGGAATCATCATGAAGCGCACGCCGCGAACGCCGGCTGCGTGCAGGCGCTGCAACTCGGCGTCACTCACGTCTTCGGGCAAGGCGGCGATGCCGCGCGCCGTGTTGCTGAGCTGTGCCAGGCCTTCGAGCATGAAGCTGTTGTCGAAGCCATAGCCGGTGGGTTGCACCAGCACCACGCGCTCCAGGCCGAGAGCCTGTTGAACGCGAAGGTAGGCCGACAGCGGCGCGTGCGGCGGCTTGAACGTCGCGGTGGACGCGAGCGGCAGCGCGGCGTCGTAGAGGTGGATGTGGCAGTCGCAGGCGAGTTCCGGCATGGGGTTGGGAGTGGTCACCTCGGTGCCGCTCAGCGTCTGTCGAAGAAGGCTTGCAGCCGGCTCGCCTGCGCGGCGTTCACGGCGCCCTGCGGCACGCGGCCCTGCACGAGCGCGGTGACCTGTTGCACCGTTTCCATCGATTGGTGTTCGATCGCGGGCAGCGTGAGCCCGCCGATGTGCGGCGTGGCAATCGTGCGCGGGTGGCGCGCGAGCTCAGGGCTGGGCATCTGGTCGGGCGCGCGGCCGACGTCGAGCGCGCAGCCGGCGATTCGCCCTTGGTCGAGTGCGTCCAGCAAGGCAGCCTCATCGACGAGATTGCCGCGCGAGGCGTTGATGAAAAACGCGCTCCGCTGCATTTGCGCGAATTGCGCCGCGCCCATCAGGTTTTCGGTCTGCGGCGTGGCGACGGCCAGGCACAGCACGTAGTCGGATTGCGCCAGCAGTTCAGGCTGCGCCACCTTGCGCAGTGCGGGGTCGGCCACCTCGGCATGCGGGTCGCAGACGAGCACGCGCATTTGCAGCGCCAGCGCCACGTCGGCCACTTGCCGGCCGATCTGACCGTAGCCGATGATGCCGAGCACCGAAGCGCGCAGCTCGCGGCCCATGCGCGCCACGGGAACGGTGCCGGCGTGGTACTGCGCCGCGGCGCTGCCGATGCCGCGGCTCAGGTCGATCATCGCGCCGACGATCCACTCCGTGACAGACGTGATGAAGCCCGCGCTCGCCTGCGTCACCAGAATGCCATGGTTGCTGGCCGCGACGACGTCGACGTTGCGGATGTCCACTGCACAACGGCAAAACGCCACCAGCTTCGGCAGGCGTGTCAGCAGCTCCGCAGGGCCCGGTGTGCGGCGGTCGCTGACGATGATGTCGCAGTCTTTCGCCGCAGCGGCGAGCTCGTCGATGCTCCAGTCGGCCTCGCTGTTGCCACGCTTCACATCGGCAACCGCCTCCAGCCCCGCGAGCGCACGCGGCCCGTAGTAATTGGCCAGCATGCTCGGACTGTGTGTGATGAAGACGGTTGCGCGTGTCATGTCAGGCCCTCACGAGACCCTCACCCCAGCCCTCTCCCGCAAGCGGGAGAGGGTGGGAGACAGGGCATCGGCATTGCCCTCTCCCCCGCTTGCAGGCGAGGGTGGGAGACAGGGCGTTGAATTTGCCCCCTCGCCCGCTTGCGGGAGAGGGTGGGGGTGAGGGTGTCTTCATCACATTCACCCAAGAAAATAATGCGGTATCCACGACGCCAAGCCCGGAATGAAGATCACCAGCAACAGCACCAGCGTCTCGGCGAGCATGAACCACCACACGTGGCGGTTCACTTCCGAAAACGAACATTGCGCGATGCCGGTCGTCACGAACAGCAGCGGCGCGGTCGGCGGGCTCACCGCGCCGATCTGGTTGCACATCACCATCACCAGGCCCATCTGGAAGGGGTCGATGCCGTAGGCCTTGCTGAGCTGGATCGCCACCGGCGCGAAGATCAGCAGCACGGCGAGCGAATCGACAAAGGTGCCGAGCACGATCATCACCGCCGCCACGATCAGCAGCACCAGCGTCGGATTCTGCGAGAACGAGGTGACGAACTGCACCGCGCCCTTGTTGAACTCGAGGTAGGCGAGCAGCCAGCCCGACGCGCCGGCCACGGCGATCACGCCCGACACCATCGTCGTCATCACCGCCGCTTCGATCAAAATCGTCGGCAGGTCGCGCAGCTTGATTCTGCGGTAGTACAGCGTGCCCAGCAGCAGCGCGTAGAGGCACGCCACCGCGCCGGCTTCGGTGGCGGTGAATACGCCGGAGAGAATGCCGCCGACGATGATCACCGGCCCCATCAGCGCCGGCCAGACCGTGATCAGCGAACGCCACAGCACTTTCCACTCGAAGCGGCCGTGCACGACCCGCAGTTCGGGGTAGTCGGGGTGGTAGGTGTAGATCTTGATCGTCGCCATCAGGAACAACCCGACCAGGATGCCGGGGATGATGCCGCCGAGGAACAGCCCGCCGATCGACACCTGCGCGATCGAGCCATACACCACCATCACCATGCTTGGCGGAATGATCGCGCCGATGGTGCCGGCCGTCGCGATCAGCGCCGCCGCGAAGCCGGCCTTGTAGCCGCTCTTCTTCATCGTCGGGATCACGATCGCCGCGATCGCCGATGCGTCGGCCGTGCTCGAACCCGAGATGCCGGCGAATATCATGCTCGCCACCACTGCCGCGTGCGCGAGGCCGGCGCGAAGGTGACCCACCAGCACGCGCGAGAAGTCGACCAGTTGCTGGCTCATGCCGCTGGCCGACATGAGCCCGCCGGCGAGGATGAAATAGGGGAGTGCCAGCAACGTGAACGAATCGAGCTGGGCAAACATCTTCTGCGCGAACAGCGGCAGCACGAGATCGGGCACGGCGGCAACGCCGACGTAGCCGACGAGCGCGATCGCGAGCAGGATCGGCACGCCGATCAGCATCGTGCCGAGCATCAGCGCGAGCAGGAACCAGATCATGGCGCACCCGCGCTCGCCTTTGTGCTGTCGATCAAAGCAGTGCCCGGCCGCCATTCGCCACCGCCGATGCGCCGCGCCGCCACCAGCAGCAGGTAGGCGCCGCCGATCACCATGCCAGAGTACGGGTAGCTCATCGGCACCTCGAGCCCGGGCGATGACTGCAAGTGCGCGATGCGCGCCACCATGAAACCCAACACCATCAGCGACACCGCGAATCCGGCCCAGGTCAGCTCGACCAGCAGGTTAAAGGCGGCGCGCGGCTTGGGCGACAGCTTATCGCAGAACGTCTCGATGTAGAGGTGCGCGCCGCGCCGGTAGGCGACTGGAATGCCCAGGAACACGATCCAGATGTGGCCGAAGATCTGCAGCTCTTCGCTCCAGCTGAGCGATGAGTTCAGCGCGAACCGGTGGAACACCTGAAGCAGCGCGACCGTGACGATGACGGCGAACACGGCCGCGACCAGCAGCTCGACGCCGCGGTCGATCGCGGCGAACGCGCGCTTCATTGACGAGAGGCCCTCACCCCAACCCTTGTATCTTTCATCTTGAGCTTTTTGTCTTTTCAAAGGAGACTTTCTTGATCATCGTGGTAGGAGGCTGTGGGCAAGTGGGCAGA
>JANOLA010000391.1:0-2620 GCA_031419535.1 Burkholderiales bacterium
GACACCCCTGCGGGCCGGCTCGTCCCTGCGGCCGTGCGCGGAGCGCAGGCGTGACGCTGTTGCTTGCCACCGGCGTGCTCGCGGCGGCGTTTGCCGCCGCGCTTGCGCTGGGGCTGATGCAGCGCAACGTGCAGCAGTGGATCGTCGGCCACACGCGCCGCGCGTGCGGCTTGTGGTTGCACGGAACGCGCAAGACGCAAGGTCCGGTGCACGTCATGTTCCTGTTCACCGATCACTACGAGCCGCTCGCCGGCGGCGCGAACGACGAAGTCGGCCGCGCCCGGGTTCAGCGCTGGCTCGACGACTACCCGAAGCTTGCCGCCAAGTTCCGCGATGCCGACGGGTGCCCGCCCAAACACACTTTCTTCTACCCGGAGGAAGAGTACCGGCCGGCGCTGCTCGACATGCTCGGGCGTCTGTGTCGCGAAGGCTTCGGCGAGGTCGAAGTCCACTTGCACCACGACCACGACACGGCGGCAGGACTGCTCGAGAAGATCGAACGATTCAAGCATCAATTGCATGGATCCCACGGCATGCTCGCCGCGTCCGATGGCAAGCCGCGTTTTGCCTTCATCCACGGCAATTGGGCCCTGGACAACTCGCGCGCCGATGGGCGTTGGTGCGGCGTCAACAACGAAATCGGCCTGCTCGCGAAGGCAGGCTGCTACGCCGATTTCACGCTGCCGTCGGCTCCCAACGACACCCAGACGAGCACCGTCAACAGCATCTACTACGCCACAGGCAGGCCAGGTCGCGCGAAGTCCCATGACCGGGGCGTCGAGGCATCGGTCGGGGGCTCGGCATCGGGCGACCTGATGATCTTCCAGGGCCCTTTGGCATTGAATTGGCGTCGCCGAAAACTGGGCATCTGGCCGAAGATCGAGAACGCCGACATCGAACCGCACGATGTGCCCATTGCCGAGCGCGTGGCGCTCTGGGTGGAGCAGTGGGTCCACGTCCGAGGTCGGCCCGAATGGGTGTTCGTGAAAGTGCACAGCCACGGCGCCACAGAGCGCAATGCCGACTGGATTTTCGGTGGCGAATGCGAACGCCTGTTCCAGTATCTGCACACCCACTACAACGATGGCCGCCGGTTCGCACTGCACTACGTCACCGCGCGCGAGGCCTACAACATCGCCAAGGCGGCCGAAGCCGGCAAGTCAGGCAACCCACATCAGTACCGAAACCACCTGCTCCATGCGCCCGCCGCTGCCTGACTCCACTAGCGCACCGCACGCTTGCGCGCCGATACCGGTGCCTGACGCACAGCTGCGACCGCGCGCCCTTATGCGCGATTGGCGGGCTCGAGCCGGCCACTCACGCGCGAACCTGGGTCCAGCATGAGCGAATCGGTTTCAGGTGTCTTGGCGGCGGCCGAGCCCTCGCCCACAAACGCGAGCGCCACGCATGGTTTCGAGCCACGCCGCCTTTCGCTTCCACTGCGAATCGGCGAGCTGACGCTCGCACGGTTCGTTTGCCAAGTCCTGGTGCACAACGAACCGCTGATCGCGTGCATTGCCCAGCAGCCTTGGCAGTTGGCGTCCGGCGAGCAGCACGATCGCCGGGTGGCGGGGTACCAGGTCAAGGGTTCCTGGGTGCCCGATCAGCAGATCCGGCTGCGAGTTCAAGGCCAATGGATTCAGTATGTGTACAGCGTCTATCCGCGCTACTACCTCGACCTGAGCGCCGGTTACGACGAGTACAAGTCGAAGTTCTCCAGCAAGTCGCTCTACAACTTGCGCCGGCAACGGCGCCTGTTCTTTGAAGCGATCAAGGTGCCGACGGCAATCGTCGCGGCGCGCACACCCGAGGAAGTTCAAGCGTTTTACAGGCGCGCTCGCGAAGTCTCGAGTGGCACCTATCAAGAGCGTTTGCTTCAGGCGGGACTGCCCGAGCACGAGGAGTTCCAGCGCCAGATGATGGCGCTCGCTGCGGCCGGTCGCGTGCGCGGCTATCTGCTGCCCGGCGCCGATGGGCGCGACGCCGCGTACATGTACTGCATCGTTCAGGGCAAGGACGTCGTGTGCAAGTACATCGGCTACGACCCGTCGCTCGCAAAGATGTCGCCAGGTTCTACGTTGCTGCTGATGGCGATCGAAGACCTGTTTGCCGAAGGCGTGTTCACGTACTTCGATTTCGAAGAAGGTGGCGCGCAGTACAAGAAGCAGTTCTCGACCGCCTCTGCGCCTTGCGGAAATGTTCTGCTGCTGCGCAGTTCCCCATGGAACCTTGTCGGGATGTGCGCGCACCGTTTCGCGGGTGTCGCTTCGGCATTCTTGTCCCGTTCCCTTGAACGCTTGGGCCTCAAAGCGGCGCTTCGGAAGTTGCTGCGTCAGCGCGCGGCGTCGGCCTCGACGTGACCGCATCGTCCGCGGCGCCGCTTCGAATGTCGCAGCCCAGCTCGCTCGCCAATCTGTTTCGCGCTTCGGGGCTCTATGCCTTCGGCAACGCGCTGAACCGCGTCGGCGGATTCCTGTTGCTGCCTCTGTACACGCGCTACCTGTCGGTGGCGGAGTACGGAACGCTCGAGTTTCTGTACGCGATTTCCTCGATCGCGGCCGGAATCTTGTCGATCGGCATCGCCAGCGCGACCCTGCGCTTCTATTTCGACTACGACGAT
>JANOLA010000392.1:0-2079 GCA_031419535.1 Burkholderiales bacterium
AACGCTTCTGGTTGGAGACGCGCGCTGCCGCGCCGCTCGCTCCATGCGCGACCAGCGTGTGGAGCGTGATGCCGCATGAACCCATGGATCCCGGCTTGCGCCGGGATGACAGCCTTGGAGTGCCCGCATGAACAAACCCACCGATCCCGGGTTGCTGCAACCCGCCGAAGCCTTTGCCGACTACCTGAAAAACGGCGCGTCTCGTTTTGACGCGAAAGGTGAGGCTGTTGCGTTGCAGCGCGGCGACCGCGTCGGCGTGAGCCGGCCCCATGAATCGGCTCACTTGCACGTGGCAGGCGCGGCAGACTACATCGACGACCTGCCCGAGACCGTGGGCACGCTGCACGCGGCGCTGGGTTTGTCGCCTGTCGCCAACGGCCGAATCACGGGAATGAACCTGGATGCGATTCGTGCCCTGCCCGGCGTGGTCGCCGTGCTCAGCGCCGCCGACATTCCCGGAGCGAACGACTGCGGCTCGATCATCCACGACGACCCGATCCTCGCCGAGATCACGCTTGCCCCCGACGGCCGCTGCGAAGGCGAAGTGCGCTACCTGGGCCAACCCGTGTTCGCCGTGATCGCGCAAACGCGCGACGCCGCGCGCCGCGCCGCGGCACTGGCGAAGAACGTGTTGACGATCGAAGCGCGGCCACCGGTCATCACGCCGCAAGAGGCACACAAGCTCGGCCAGTACGTGCTGCCGCCAATGCACCTGACCCGCAGCACGCGCGAGGGCGGCGCGCGCGCCGCCATTGCCGCCGCACCGCAGCGCTTGCAAGGCACGTTCGAAGTCGGAGGCCAGGAGCAGTTCTACCTGGAAGGCCAGATCTCCTACGCCTTGCCGCAGGAAGACGGCACGCTGCTCGTGCACTGCTCGACGCAACACCCGAGCGAAATGCAGAACCTGGTGGCGCACGCGCTGAAGCTGCACGCCCATGACGTGCAGGTCGTGTGCCGACGCATGGGCGGCGGCTTTGGTGGCAAGGAGTCGCAATCGGCGCTGTTCGCGTGTGTCGCCGCGGTCGCTGCCCAGCGACTGAAGCGCCCGGTGAAACTGCGCCTGGACCGCGACGACGATTTCCTGATCACCGGCCGGCGCCACTGCTTCTGGTACGAGTACGACATCGGCCACGACGACGAGGGCCGCATCCTCGGCGCCGAAGTGACGATGGTGTCGCGCGCCGGCCATTCGGCGGATCTGTCCGGCCCGGTGATGACGCGGGCGCTGTGCCACTTCGACAACGCCTACTGGCTGCCCGACGTGGCGGCGCACGGTTACTCCGGCAAGACGAACACGCAGAGCAACACCGCGTTTCGCGGTTTCGGCGGGCCCCAGGGCGCGATCGCCATCGAGAACATTCTCGATTCGATCGCGCGCAAGCTCGTGCGCGACCCGCTCGACGTGCGCAAGATCAATTTCTACGGCCAGGGGCAGAAAACCCCCTATGGTCAGGATGTCACCGACAACATCATCCACGAGCTCGTCGCGGAGCTGGAGCGCCGCAGCGACTACCGCGCGCGGCGCGGCGCTGTCGCGGCGTTCAACGCGCAGAGCCCGGTGCTGCAACGCGGCATCGCCCTCACGCCGCTCAAGTTCGGCATCTCGTTCAACGTCAAACACTTCAATCAAGCAGGCGCGCTGGTGCATGTCTACACCGATGGTTCGATCCTCGTGAACCACGGCGGCACCGAGATGGGCCAGGGCCTGAACACCAAGGTCGCGCAGGTCGTCGCGCACGAGCTGGGCGTGGAGTTCGACGCGGTGCGGGTCACCGCCACCGACACGCACAAGGTCGCCAACACCTCGGCGACCGCCGCGTCCACCGGCAGCGACTTGAACGGCAAGGCCGCGTTAGACGCAGCGCGCCAAATTCGCGAGCGCCTCGCCGCATTTGCCGCGCAGCGCTGGGGCGGCAGCGCGGGTGACGTGCGGTTTGCGAATGGCCAGGTCAGCGTGAACGGCAAGACCTCGAGCTTCGAAGAAACCGTCGCCGCCGCCTACACCGAACGCGTGCAACTCTGGAGCGACGGCTTCTACGCCACGCCCGGCCTGAGCTGGAACCGCGACACATTGCAAGG
>JANOLA010000393.1:0-2546 GCA_031419535.1 Burkholderiales bacterium
GGGCACCGAGCTCAGCGCGTCAGCGCTGTGAGGCCGCGCCGACATCGGCAACCCGCCATTGCAGCAACGAATAGCCCGTGTGCTCGGGCTCTGTAGCGGCGTGGTGTTCGAACACGCCCTCCACCTGCGCACCGATCGTCACCTCTTGCATCGGGTCCCCCAGCAAATTTCCGAGCAGGCGCAGGCCTCCCGCGTGCGGCAATTCGACAAGCACCGCGAGGTAGGGGCCGAAGCCTTGCAGCGCCGGGTGCACCGGGTGCCAAACGCGCTCCCAGCTGAAGACGCGCCCGTGCGCTGGAACTTCGACCCACGCCGGGTCGAACGCATGGCAGCGGTGGCACAGCCACTCGCCGCCGAACTGCCAGGTCGCGCAATGCGCGCAGCGCTGCACGCGCAGCACGCCTTCGCGCAGGCCGCTCCAGTAGGGCGCGGCGACGCCGGTGGCGTCCAGCGGCGCCGGCAAGCCCAGCGGCAGGTAGGTCGCGCGCGGCGCACTGGTTGCCGTCACAGCGCGTCCCCCGAACCCAGGATCAAGCTGCTCACCGGCGAGACAAGCGGGCCGCCGATCACCAACGCCACGTCTTTGCGCGCCGCCTGCGCGCTCGAGCTGCCGCGCACTTGGCGCACCGCTTCGAGCAGCAAGCCGAAGCCGTGCATGTAGCACTCGGCGAGGTTGCCGCCGCTGGTGTTGAGCGGCAGGCGACCCTCGGGTGCGATGAGATTGGCGGGGATCATGAATTGATTCGCCTCTTCGGGCCGGAAGAAACCGTGCTCGGCGAGCGCCATCACCACACCGCCGGTGAAGTTTTCGTAGGCCTGCACCGAGCCCACGTCGGCCGTGCCGACACGCGCCATGCGGTACAGCTCCTGTGCCACGTTCACAAAGCTCGCGCTCGCGTAGTGCGGTGCGTTGTGCGAACTCGCGAAGCTGCGGTGATCGCTGCCTGCCGCCGCGCCGAGCAGATACGCAGCGGGCTGCTTCAAATCGCGCGCACGCTCGGCGCTCACGAGCACGAGCGCCGCGGCGCCATCGTTTTCCAGGCACATGTCGTACAGGTGAAACGGCTCGACGATCCAGCGCGAGGCGTCGTACTTCGCCTCACTCAGCGGCTTGCCGCGCATCACGGCACGCGGGTTCGACTGCGCGTGGTGGTAGGAGGCGAGCGCCACCGCGCGCAGCGCCTCTTGGCGCACGCCGTGTTCGTGCATGTAGCGCCGCACTTTCATCGCGTACTTCTGCGCCGGGCTCAGCACGCCGTAAGGCGCCATGTAGGCCATCTCGTCGCCCTCGGAGTAGGCCGATTTCGCCTGGCCGAAGCGGCCGTGCGCGCCCTGCGCGAGCGCGCGGAACACGACCACGGTGTCGGCCAAACCGGCGGCAATCGCCGCGGCGCCGTTGGCCACCGCCGCCGCGCAACCGCCGCCGCCGCCGCCCCACTGCATCGTGGTCGAGCGCAGGCGCTTCAAGCCCAGCGCCGCGGCCAGGCGCGAGGGGTCGCAGCGGTCGTTGCTGTACGACGCGAAGCCGTCGACATCATGCGCATCGATGCCGGCATCGGCGCACGCCGTGAGGATGGCTTCGAGCGCGAGGCGGAATTCGGCCACCGGCGATTGGCCGTGTTTGTAGTAATGCGTTTCGCCGATGCCGACGACGGCGACTCGGCCGCGCAGCGTGCGCTCGGGGGTCACGGTGCGGGCCCGACCGTGCCAAACGCGCCATCGGCGGCCAGCGCGGCAATGCGCGCATCGCCATACCCCAGAACCTCGCGCAACACCTCGGCGGTGTGCTGGCCGACCATGGGCGCCGCCACCGGGTCCGCGACCGGCGTGCCAGAGAAGCGCCAGGGAGGAGCGATGTTCGGGACCGGCCCGGCCTTCGGATGTTCGATCCAAGTCACTGTTCCGCGCGCGCGCGTTTCGTCTGAACGCAGCGCCTGCGGCACGCTGCGCACCAATCCGCAGGGCACACCGGCCTCGCGCATGCGCGATTGCCAATGGGCCCAGGGCTTGCGCGCGAACTCAACGCCCAGCACACGGAACAACTCGTCGCGCCGCGCGGTGCGGCCTTGGCGCGTGGCGAGTTCGGCGTCCTGCGCCAAATCGCTGCGCTCGACCACGTTGGCCGCGAGGCGCTGGAACACGCGGTCGTTGCCGCAGTTGATGTAGAAGTCTTGGTCGCTCGCGCTGAACACACCCGAGGGGCAGGTGTCGGGGCTGACGTTGCCGTGGCGCTGCGGCTCCTTGCCGGTGAGCAGGTACTGCATCGGCGCCCAACCGGTCATCAGCAGGCCCGTGTCGTACAGGCCCACTTCGACGAATTGGCCGGCCCCGGTGTGCGTGCGCGCAAACAGCGCGGCAAGCACGGCGTTGCCGACCATCATCGCCGTGCCCATGTCCATCACCGCGGCCGAGGCGCGCACGCCTTGGCGATCGGCATAGCCGTTCATCGACACGAAGCCGCTTTCGGCCTGCACCACCGGGTCGAACCCCAGCCGGTCAGCGAATGGGCCGTCGCGGCCGTACGCCGAGACCGAGCAGAACACGAG
>JANOLA010000394.1:0-2573 GCA_031419535.1 Burkholderiales bacterium
GGAGACAAGCATGAAGACCGAACTGTTCTACCTGTTGCTGTGCGCGATTCTTACCGGCGTGCTGTGGATTCCCGTCGTGATCGGGTACACGTCGGTGCGCGGGCTTCCCAAGCCCGTCGACTACCAAATCGCGCCAACGGAACCGTTGCCAGACTGGATCAACCGCGCTAACCGCGCACACCTGAACGCGGTCGAAAACTTTGCCCAGTTCGCCGCGGTGGTGTTGATCGCGCATGTCATCGGTCTGTCCACTCCAGTGACCCAGGCGTGCGCGGCGGTGTATTTCTATGCCCGCCTTGCGCATGCGCTGATTCACATCAGCGGCTTCAGTCAGTTCCTGGCGCGAACGGTGGCCTTCACGGTGGCGTGGATTGCCTTCATCACCTACGCGCTGAGCGTGCTGTTTCACGCACTGTGACCCAGCCGGTCGGTGCCGGTCCGAAAGCCCAAGCATTGAAAGTCGTATCGGAGTGAATCGCGATGGTCTCGCGCGAAGATAACGAACTGCTGGTGCGAGTCGGCCCGGGAACGGCGATGGGCGCGCTGATGCGCCTGTACTGGCTGCCGTTCTTGCTGGCCAAGGATGTCGACGTTGACGGTCAGCCGCACCGCGTGCGTCTGCTCGGCGAAGACCTGGTCGCGTTTCGCGATTCCTCAGGCCGCGTGGGCCTGGTTGACCACGCCTGCCCGCACCGCGGCGCGCCGATGGTGTTTGCGCGCAACGAAGACGAAGGCCTGCGCTGCGTCTACCACGGCTGGAAGTTCGACGCGTCGGGCCAGTGCCGCGACATGCCGGCGGAACCGAAGGGCGCGCAGATGTGCAAGAACATGCGCATCAAGGCCTATCCGGTGCAAGAGCGCGCCGGCGTGCTGTGGGCCTACATGGGGCCCGATGCCGCGCCGCCGCCGCTGTCCGAGCTGGAGTGGAACCTGGTGCCGCAGAACCAGGTGGCGCTGTCGATGCGTGTGCAGGAGTGCAATTGGTTGCAGGCGCTCGAGGGCGAGATCGACTCCGCGCATGCCGCCATGCTGCACGGCAGAGTCGACGCCCAAGGCACGATCAACCAGTGGCGCCAGGTGCAAGACCTCGCACCGAGCTTCGAGTGCGCCGTGCACGATGCCGGCGTTCGGATCGCATCGCGCCGCAAGGCCGGGGAGGGGCGCGAATACATCCGCGTGAACCAGTTCCTGATGCCGTTCTGGACCCTGGTGCCGCCGCAGACACAGTACCCTGAACTGAGCGGCCACGCCTGGGTGCCGATCGACGATGAACACACACTGTGCCTGATGTTCTCGTACCACCCCAGCGCGCCGTTCTACGACAAGACGCTCAAGTTTTTCAAAGAAGGCCACAAGGGCCGCGAGACCGGCCACCCGTCGGACGGATCGTTCGAAACTCGCCCCGTCACGCAGCCGTACCCGAAGTACTGGAGCCGTTTCAACCGAGACAACGCCTACCAGTTCGACTACAAGCTGACGAGCAGCTTCAACTCTGGCGTGCCGGGCCTGTGGGTTCAAGATGCCGCGTGCCAATCGGGCGTGACGCCGGTCTACGACCGCACGCAAGAACACCTGGGCTCCACCGACACCGGCATCGTGCGCACAAGGCGTTTGCTGATCGACGCGGCACGCAAGCTGCAAGTTGAACAGGTGCGGCCGGTCTCGGCGCAGCGCCCCGAGTCGTTCATGCAGCGCGCCGTGTCGTTGACGTTGCCTGCAGGCAGCGACTGGAAAGCAGCGGGCGCGCAATTCATACAGGCCAAGCTCGGCCAAGACTTCGGCTATGTGCCTTGAACCGATCACGCCATGCTCGACCGCTTGACCCAAGACTTCCCGCGCCACACGCCGCGCCCCGTTGGCGCACCGCTCGCGCTGCAGGGCGTGCGCGTGGTCGACTTCTCGCACTTCATCGCCGGGCCGCTCGCGACGATGTTCCTCGCCGATCTGGGTGCCGACGTCCTCAAGATCGAACCGCCCGGCCGTGGCGACGACCTGCGCCGCTACCCGCCCGAGCTGCCGCAACTGCCCGACCAGGGCGGCCCGTTCCTGTGGAGCAACCGCGGCAAGCGAAGCGTCGCGCTCGACCTCAAGAACGAACAAGGGCTGGCCATCGCGCGCGAGTTGATTGCCGGTGCCGATGTAGTCGTCGAGAACTTTTCCACCGGCGTGATGGAGCGCCTGGGGCTGGGCCAGGCCGCGTGTCGCGCGGCGCACCCACGTCTCGTGTTCTGCTCGGTCTCGGCGTACGGCCGCGACGGCCCATTCGCTGACCGGCTGGGGTTCGACCCGGTGGTGCAGGCCGAAAGCGGCTTCGTGTCGATGAACGGCTATGCCGATCGCCAAGGCGTGCGCGCCTCCGCCGCGGTGATGGACATGGGCACGGCGATGATGGTCGGCAACGCCGTGCTCGCCGCGCTCTACGCGCGCACGCATACCGATGCGGGCCAGTTCGTCGAAGTGGGCCTGTACGACACGGGCCTGCTGATGACCGGCTGGGCGCCGATGCAGTACCTGCTCACCGGCAAGGAGCCGCAGCGCCACGGCAACGTCAGCCCCGACACCTGCCCCTCGGG
>JANOLA010000395.1:0-7000 GCA_031419535.1 Burkholderiales bacterium
AATTGCGCGATGCGACTTTCAATGCTCATGCCCATCGCCCTTTCCGTCATGGGTTGCGCGTCCCTTCCCGAGCCGACCAATGGAAGTGCGGGTCCGGTATCCGGCGACTTCCTTTCCGCATGGCACGAGGTGCCACTGCCAGGCAAACACGCCACTCGCTACACGCACCAGTCAGAACAGGGCAAACCTGTCGTGCACGCCGAGTCCGAGTCTTCGGCCAGCATGCTGCGCCGACTGTTGAAAATCGACCCCGCGAGCCTAGGGGCGGTCAAATTTTCCTGGCGTGTGCCCAACTTGATCGAAGCGGCAGACCTCGCCGATCGACACGCCGAGGATTCCCCGGTGCGGCTGATCCTCGCTTTCGACGGCGACCACGGCCGCTTGTCGCTGCGCAATCGAATGCTGTTTGACCTGGCACACGCGGTGACCGGTGAGGCGCCGCCATACGCCACCTTGATGTACGTCTGGGACAACAAGGCTCCTACGGAGTCGGTGATCCACAGCGGCCGCACCGACCGGATTCGCAAGATCGTTCTCGAATCGGGAGCAGGCAGCCTGGGGGTATGGCGCCACTACGAACGCGACGTCGTCGCTGACTATCGCCGATCGTTCGGGGAAGACCCAGGCTCGCTGATCGCCGTGGGGCTGATGACCGATTCCGACAACACCCAGTCTCGCGCCAGAGCTTGGTACGGCGAAGTGCGCCTGATCGGTCCAGACGGCCGCCTGCACTGACCGAATCGCACTCTTGAAAGAGTTGCGCTCTTAAGACCCACAGCGCCGACGCTTCGATGCTTGCCTTTATCCTTCGCCGCCTGGCACAAGCCGTGGTCGTGATGCTGGTGGTCGCCTTCATCGCGTTCATGCTGTTCCAGTATGTCGGCGACCCGGTGACCAACTTGCTCGGGCAAGACGCCACCGTTGAACAACGCGAGCAATTGCGTGCCGACCTCGGCCTGGACCAGCCCTTTCCGATTCAATTTGCGCGCTTTGTCGGCAATGCCGCGCGCGGCGAGTTTGGAATGAGCCTGCGCCAGGGGCGCAAGGTCTCGACGTTGATCGCCGAGCGTTTCCCGGCGACGCTCGAGCTGGCACTGTCCGCTGCCGTGACTGCCTTGGTCGTCGGGGTTCCGATGGGCGTGTATTCCGCCTTGCGTCGCGGCACATTCGCCTCGCAGATCATGATGACGATTTCGCTGCTTGGTGTCTCCTTGCCCAGTTTCCTGATCGGAATCTTGCTGATCCTTTTCTTCGCCGTCATCCTGCAATGGCTGCCCAGTTTCGGGCGCGGCGAAGTCGTGCAGCTTGGCCAATGGACAACGGGTTTCTTGACCCTCGATGGGTGGAAACACCTCATCCTGCCGGCGCTGACGCTGGCGATCTTTCAGCTCACGCTGATCATGCGGCTCGTTCGCGCGGAAATGCTCGAAGTGCTGCGAACGGACTACATCCGGTTCGCGCGTGCACGCGGCTTGTCGAACCGTGCCGTCTACTTTGGCCATGCACTGAAGAACACCCTGGTGCCGGTGATGACGATCACGGGCCTTCAACTCGGCGGTTTGATCGCATTCGCCATCATCACCGAGTCGGTGTTCCAGTGGCCGGGCATGGGTTTTTTATTCATCCAGGCGGTGAGCTTTGCTGATATCCCGGTGATGGCCGCCTACCTCTGCCTGATTTCGCTGATCTACGTGATCATCAACCTCGTGGTCGATCTCTTGTACTTTGCCGTCGATCCGCGCCTGCGCATTGAGCAGCCCGCGGGAGCGAATTGATGCGGCAGTGCATGCCAGTGGCAAGAGCGTCGGCAAGAGCGTCGGCATGAGCGCATCAAGTGCCGCACTGCCGGGAGGCTTGCGCCGCTTCTTCGAGGGCGACGTCTGGCACAGTTTCAAGTCGTCGAAGGTGGCGATGTTTTCAGCGCTCGTCGCGTTCCTTTGCATCGTCTGCGCCGTCGGTGCGGAAGTGGTGGCGCCGCACAACCCCTTCGATCTGAAAACGCTGGATCTGGCCGATTCGATGTTGCCGCCGGCGTGGATGGAAGGCGGCGGCGCCAAGTACCTGTTGGGCACCGACGAGCAAGGGCGCGATGTGCTGTCTGCGCTGATGTACGGCGCGCGGATTTCGCTGTTGGTGGGCTTTGCCTCCGTTATCCTCTCGCTGCTGATCGGCGTGAGCCTGGGTCTGCTGTCGGGTTACGCGGGCGGGCGCATCGACGCGTTCATCATGCGCGTGTGCGACGTGATGCTGTCGTTCCCGTCGATTCTGATCGCGCTGTTGATCTCGGGCGTGGGTCGGGCGCTGTTCCCCAATGCAGACGACTCGCTCGCGTTCAGCGTCCTGATCATTGCGATCGCGCTCACCGGCTGGGTGCAGTACGCGCGCACCGTGCGCGGCTCGACCCTGGTGGAGCGCCACAAGGAGTATGTGCAGGCGGCGCGCATCATCGGCGTCGCGCCGATGCGCATCATGCTCAAGCATGTCTTGCCCAATGTGCTCGGGCCAGTGCTGGTGCTCGCGACGATTCAGGTCGCCACCGCCATCATCACCGAGGCGACGCTGTCGTTCCTGGGCGTCGGCGTGTCACCGACGTCGCCGTCGCTCGGCACGTTCATCAACGAAGGCAACAAGCAGCTGTTCAGCGGCGCGTGGTGGCTGGTGATCTTTCCCGGCGGCATGCTCGTCGTGATCGCACTGAGCATCAACTTGTTTGGCGACTGGTTGCGTGACGCCCTGAACCCGCGCTTGCGCTGACTCGGCAATCGGAAGCACCCGAAGCAATCGAACAGCGAATGAACACGCCCTTGCTCGAGGTGCGGGACTTGAAGGTCGAATTTGCCACTCGGCACGCGACGCTGGTCGCGCTCGATGGCATTTCCTTCGACATCCAGGCGGGTGAGATCCTTGGCGTCGTGGGCGAATCGGGCGCCGGCAAGTCGTTGACGGGCTCGGCCATCATCGGCTTGCTCGATCCGCCCGGGCGCATCGTCGGCGGCGAAATCCACTTCGATGGGCGCCGCATCGACAACCTCAGCCAAGAAGAGATGCGCAAGGTGCGCGGCAGGCACATCGGCGCGATCTTCCAGGACCCGCTGACGTCGCTGAACCCCCTGTACACGGTCGGGCAGCAACTGGTCGAGACGATCCGCACGCACTTGCCGCTTGACGCAGGGCAGGCACGCCAGCGCGCGATCCGATTGCTCGAAGAAACCGGCATCCAGGCGGCAGGGCAGCGCATCGACCAGTACCCCCACCAATTTTCCGGGGGCATGCGCCAGCGGGTCGTGATCGCGCTTGCGCTGGCCGCCGAACCGCGCTTGATCGTCGCGGATGAGCCCACCACGGCGCTGGACGTGTCGATCCAGGCGCAGATCATCGCCTTGCTCAAGCGCCTGTGCAAAGAGCACGGCGCAGCGGTGATGCTCGTCACGCACGACATGGGCGTGATCGCTGAAACCTGCGACCGCGTTGCCGTGATGTATGCCGGGCGTATCGTCGAAATCGGCCCGGTGCACGACGTGATCCACGCGCCGGCCCATCCCTATTCGCACGGCCTGATGGGTTCGATTCCGGCGATGGGGGAAGACCGCGAGCGGCTCCTGCAAATCGACGGGGTGATGCCGCGCTTGAACGCCATTCCCAGCGGCTGCGCATTCCACCCGCGCTGCCCGAAGTCGTTCGCGCGGTGTCGCCAGGATCGGCCGAACCTGTTGGGTGCCGGAGCCACTCGCGCCGCGTGCTGGCTGCATGCGACCCCGGAACTTCGGGTTAGTGAGGAAAACGCGTGACCGACATGCGTGATCGACATGGGTGATCGCGACATGCGTGACGCGAGCGGAACTCCTTTGGTGGAAGTGCGCGACCTCGCGAAAACCTTCGACGTGTCCGCGCCCTGGCTGAACCGGGTCGTGGAGCGCAAGCCACGCCAGTTCGTGCATGCGGTGGACGGCCTCAGTTTTGCCATTCCACGTGGTCGCACGCTGGCACTGGTGGGTGAGTCGGGTTGCGGCAAGAGCACGGTCGCGCGCCTGCTGGTGGGTCTTTACGACGCGACGGCAGGACAGGTGCATTTCGACGGCACCGACATCGCCACCACGCTGCGCGGCAACGGCGCGCGTGCCTTGCGGCGGCGCATGCAGATGATTTTTCAGGACCCGTACGCCAGCCTGAACCCGCGCTGGAAGATCGAAGACATCGTCGCCGAGCCCTTGCGCGAACATGGCATGGTGGGGTCTGCAGGCCAGCGCGCCGATCGGGCGGGTGTGCGCCAGGCGGTGTCGGAGCTGTTGGCCTCGGTCGGGCTTGCCGGCGCCGACATGGAGAAATTTCCGCACCAGTTTTCTGGCGGGCAGCGCCAGCGAGTATCGATTGCCCGCGCCTTGGCCACGCAGCCTGAGTTTCTGGTGTGCGACGAGCCGACATCGGCGCTGGATGTCTCGGTGCAGGCCCAAGTCCTGAACATCATGAAGGACTTGCAGCGAGCGCGGCAACTGACCTACCTGTTCATCTCGCACAACCTGGCCGTGGTTCGCCATGTCAGCGACGAAGTCGGCGTGATGTACCTGGGCCGGCTCGTTGAATTGGCCCCGAAGGCCGAACTCTTCGCCCGGCCGCGCCACCCCTACACGCGCATGCTGCTCGATGCCATTCCCGACATCGGCATGAGCGGGAAATCGCGCACCCCGGTGCAGGGCGAAGTGCCCAATCCGCTGAACCCACCGTCCGGGTGCTCGTTTCATCCGCGCTGCCCGCACGCCAACGCCCGCTGCAAGGTGGAGCGTCCCGCTCCGTTGCGAATCAAAGCGGTGCAAATTGCCTGCCACGCCGCCGAGGAAGGTCGAATCTGATGCGCTTGCCGCGATGAGTCTTTGGAAGTGGCTCCTACAATGAATTCGATGTACCACGGGGCGACTCCATGATTTCTCGCGAACCAACGATCGAACGCCTTGCTGTTGCGCGCGCGCTCTTGCTCGAACCCTTCGGCCTGACCGAGGCGTCGCTCAGCAAGGCGTTGGCAACCATCGCCACGCATCGCATCGACGACGCCGATCTCTACTTTCAGTACACGCGCAGCGAAGGCTGGAGCCTGGAAGAAGGCATCGTCAAGAGCGGCAGTTTCGGCATTGACCAAGGCGTGGGGGTTCGCGCGGTGGCCGGCGAGAAAACGGCGTTCGCCTACTCCGACGACATCTCGGAGGCGTCTTTGATCGACGCCGCACAAACGGTTCGCACGATTGCCGATGCCGGCCAAAGCCGCAAGGTGAAGATCAACGGCGCGACCAAGATCGCGTCGAGCCGAGTTCTTTACGCGCCGATGGACCCTATCTCAACGCTCGACAGCGCTCAGAAAGTCGCGCTGCTAGAGAAGGTGGAACGCATGGCGCGCGCCGTCGATCCGCGCATCAAACAGGTCATGGCGGGGCTGGCAGGCGAATACGACGTGGTGCTGATTGCCCGCGCCGATGGCACGCTGGCCGCCGACGTTCGGCCGCTGGTGCGCCTTTCCGTGACCGTGATTGCCGAGCAGACGATCGCCGGCGAGGTGCGCCGCGAAGTCGGCACCGCCGGCGGCGGTGGGCGATTCGGCTTTGGCTACTTTCACGACAGCGTGATCGAAAGCTATGTGCGCGACGCGACCAAGGCCGCGCTCACGAACCTGGAGTCCCGTCCGGCAAAGGCCGGCGAAATGAACGTGGTGCTTGGCCCCGGCTGGCCCGGCGTGCTGTTGCACGAAGCCATCGGCCATGGCCTGGAGGGCGACTTCAACCGTAAAGGCAGCAGCGCCTTCAGCGGACGCATCGGCGAGCGCGTGGCCGCCAAGGGCGTGACCGTGCTCGACGACGGAACGCTGCCCGACCGCAGGGGATCGTTGAATGTCGACGATGAAGGCAATGTCTCGCAGCGCAACGTCTTGATCGAAGACGGCATCCTGAAGGGCTATCTGCAGGATTCGCTCAACGCACGGCTGATGAAGGTTCGACCCACCGGCAACGGGCGGCGGGAGAGTTATGCCGCGGTACCGATGCCGCGCATGACCAACACCTACATGTTGGGCGGGAGCCTTTCAGCGGAAGAAATCGTTCGCAGCCTGAAGCGTGGCTTGTACGCCACCAACTTTGGCGGCGGCCAAGTCGACATCACGAGCGGCAAGTTCGTGTTTTCGGCGAGCGAGGCGTTTTGGGTCGAAGATGGAAAGATTCAGTACCCGGTCAAGGGAGCGACCATCATCGGCAACGGGCCCGATGCATTGACTCGGGTCAGCATGATCGGCAACGACATGAAACTCGACACCGGCGTGGGCGTGTGCGGCAAGGATGGGCAAAGTGTTCCCGTCGGTGTTGGCCAACCGACGCTTCGCATCGACAAGCTCACGGTGGGCGGCACCGCCTGAAGCGCAACGACGCTGAGTACTTCCCCGCTTCGCCGACCCGACCTCACGTGGTACATTGATCCGCATGCGACTCGGTTTGTATTTCTTTGCGTATTTTTGGTTCTCGCACCGCCCCGCGGTTGGAGAGGCAAGCGCATAAGCACCGAAGCAGCGCAAAGCAAATCCTCAAACCGCCGGGCCTCCCCCGGCGGTTTTTTTCATTCTGCACGTCTGTCAAAGGAATCAGGAGATGACTGCCATGCCCAACAAGGCCTCGAACCCGGGTGACGGATGGCGCGCCAGCACCGAGCGAACCAGCCAGACCGATGACCAGCGCATCGAAGACGTGACGCCGCTTCCGCCGCCCGAGCACCTGATCCGCTTCTTCCCGATCGCGGGATCCGCGGTGGAGCGCCTGATCGGCGAGACCAGAGGCGCCGTGCGCCAGATCATGCAGCGCAAGGACGATCGCTTGCTCGTGATCATCGGCCCCTGTTCGATTCACGACCCGGCCGCCGCGCTGGACTATGCGCGCCGCCTCGTCGTGCAGCGCAAACGCTACGCGGATACGCTGGAAATCGTGATGCGGGTGTACTTCGAAAAACCGCGCACGACAGTGGGCTGGAAGGG
>JANOLA010000396.1:0-4998 GCA_031419535.1 Burkholderiales bacterium
AAGCGCTTTGACATAGATGTTCGCCAACCCGAACACCGCAACGAACAAAATGATCGCCAGCGCCGATGAATAGCCGGTGCGCCATTTCTCGAAGGCTTCGCGCTTCAGCGTGATCGACACCACTTCGGTGGTGGAGCCCGGGCCGCCGTTGGTGAGCAGGTTCACCAAGTCGAACATCTTGAAGTTTTCGATGCCGCGAAACAGCACCGCGAGCATCACGAAGGGCAGCACCATCGGCAGCGTGATGCTCCAGAACTGGCGCCATGCGGAGGCGCGGTCCACTTCGGCGGCTTCGTAGATGTAGTCGGGAATGCTGCGCAGGCCGGCCAGGCAGATCAGCATCACGTAGGGCGTCCACATCCAGGTGTCGACGATGATGATGGCCCAGGGCGCGAGCTTCACCGAGCCGAGCATCTCGAAGCTCGACGGCGCAATGCCGGTGAAAAAACTCACCGCGTAGTTGAACAGGCCGATCTGCGGCTGGTAGATGAAAGCCCAGAAGTTGCCGACGACCGCCGGGCTCAGCATCATCGGAATCAGGATCAGCGTGGTCCAGAAGCCGTGGCCACGAAATTTGCGATCGATCAGGTAGGCCAATCCGAAGCCGATCAGCGTTTGCAGCGCGATCGTCCAGAACAGGAAATGCGCGGTCGCCTGCATCGGGCCCCAGATTTCGGGGTCGGTGAGGATCGACACATAGTGGTCGATACCGATGCCCAGCACTTCGGCGTTCGGCCGGTTCGCGCGGAAATTGGTGAACGACAGGCGCACCGTCCAGATCAACGGGAAGATGTTGATCGCGAGCAGCAACAGCATCGTCGGCGCGATGAACAGCCACGCGATCGCGCGGTCCGACAAGCCGCGCATGCGCCGCGCCAGCGGCAGCGGCGTGGCCTGCGCGGCGCGCGTGGCGAGGGTGGAGGGGGCGGACATGGCCTGGAGTTCTGGATGCGGAGCGGCCTGCGATGGCCCTCACCCCTGCCCTCTCCCGCAAGCGGGAGAGGGGGTGCACAGCGGTGTCGCGGTGCGAAGGCTCTTGCTCCCTCTCCCGCTTGCGGGAGAGGGTTGGGGTGAGGGGCCGGCGGCTTACTTCAACTTGCCGTCCTCCTTGAAGACCTTCTTCCAATCAGCCACCATGCCGTCGAGCGCTTCCTTGGCCGTGCCCTTGTCGGCGACGACGAAGTCATGGATGCGTTTCTGCTCGGCGAGCAGCAACTGTGCGTAGCTCGGCTCGGCCCAGAAGTCCATCACCTGGTCCATCGCCGTCAGGAACTCGGCGGCGAACGGTGCGCTCTTCTTGAAGCCGGCGTCATTGAGCACGCCCTTGTGGCACGAATAGCCCCCCAGCGCCCACCACTTCTTCTGCACGTCGAGCGTGGCGAACCACTTGATGTAGGCCAGGGCCTCGGCCCGGTTCGGCGAGTACGCCACCACCGAGATGCCTTGGCCGCCGAGCTGCGAGCCCTTGCCCTTGTCGCTCGGGTTCACGAAGAAGCCGATCTTGTCGCCGCCGACGTTCGGGTCCTTGTGCAGACCGGGGAAGAACGCGAACCAGTTCATCATCATCGCGACCTGACCCGACTTGAACGCGTCCAGCCCTTCGCCCATGTAGGAATTGGTCAGCCCCGGCGGCGTGCAGCATTTGTAGAGGGCCTTGTAGAACTCCAGGCCCTTCACGGCGTCAGGCCCGTTGACGAAGCCGTCCATCGCGTAAGGCTTCTTCGGGTCCTGGTACTTGAAGCCCATCGGGTAAAGCACGTTGCTCACGCCCATCGTGATGCCCTCCGAGCCACGCTCGGTGAACAGGTACGTGCCGTAGACCTTCTTGCCGTCGATCTGCTTGCCCGAGAACACCTCCGCCACCTGCTTGAACTCGGTCCAGGTCTTGGGCGCTTCGAGTTCGCGGTTGTGCTTGGTCTTGAACTCGGCGCGCAGCTCGGGCTTGGCAAACCAGTCCTTGCGGTAGGTCCAGCCGAGTGCGTCGCCCATCGCCGGCAGCGCCCAGTAATTCGGCGTGCCCTTGGGCCATTCGGCGTAACCCGTCACCGTGGCGGGCGCGAAGTCGCTGATCTTGATGCCTTCCTTGGCGAAGAAGTCATTCAGCTTGACGTAGTGGCCGCTTTCCGCCGCGCCGCCGATCCACTGGCTGTCGCCGATGATCAGGTCACACAGCTTGCCCTTGCTGTTCAGCTCGTTCAGCATGCGGTCGGCGAAGTTCGGCCAGGGCACGAACTCGAACTTCATGTTCACCTTGGATTTGGCGGTGAAGTCCTTGCTCAGCTCGACGAGCGCGTTCGCCGGGTCCCAGGCGGCCCAGCACAGCGTGATCGTCTTGCCTTGCGCCTGCGCAGCGGTGCTGCCCAGCGCCAGAGCACCGGCAGCGGCGGCTGCCGCCACGACGGCGGGCAGCTTCGTGAAGAATGCTTTCATCTCGTCTCCTAGGGTTGAGGGTCAGGGCACACACATCTGCCGGTTGGAAAACCCCTTAGTGCAAGTTCTCCGCCGTCAGGATCTCCACGCGCGGCTGCACCACGTTGAGTGCGCCGCGCACGTTCACGCACAGCGCACGCAGCACGCGCGCTGCCGCGCCGACGCAGTAGGGGATGTCCTGCGTCAGCAAGTAAGCGAACTCGCCGCTGCTGAGCAGCGTGCGGTTCCGGTCGGTGAGGTCGTGCGCCACCATGCCGGCCACACCGCCCAGGCCGGCGCCGGCCAGGGCGCGCGCCATGCCCGCGCTGCCCGAGCCCACGTTGTAGAGGCCCGCCACCTTGGCCGGATCGACGCCTTTTTTGAGGAAGCGCAGCAGTGCACGGCCGGCGCCATCGTCACTCGCGGGCAGCTCGGGAACGCGCAGCAGTTTCATCTTGGGGAAGCGCTCCTCGAGCACCTGCGCGAAGCCGATGCGCCTCTCGATCTGCGCCGACAGGCGAGTCGCCTGCGACGCGAGCAGCAGCGTGTCGCGCCCCGCCGACTGGGCACAGGCCATGCGCGCCAGCAGCAGGCCCGCGGTGCGCCCGGCGGCGCGGTTGTCGGCGCCGACATGGGTTTCGCGCATCGAACCCGCCACATCGGAAAACAGCGTGACGACGTGAACGCCGGAGCGCACCAGCTCGTTGATCGCGAGCTTCACCGGCGGCAGGTCGGGCGCCATCAGCGCGATGCCTTCGCAGTCGGCCAGTTGCGCGAGCGCCGCGGCGAACTGGGTGCCGTCGCCCGCGTCAGACGATGCGTCACCTCGGTGATGTGCTGGTGCCGGAAGTCGCCCGCCGACTGCGCGATCTGGCGTTCCACCAGGTCGACGAAGGGCGATCCGTCGTCGGGCAACACATAGCTGAAGCGGAAGTTGGCATCGCGTCGCGGCCGGCCGCGCATAGGCGGCGAGCCGACCTCGGCCATCACCTGCAGCACGCGCTGCACCGTGTCGGCATTCACCCCTGGGCGCTTGTTCAACACCCGGTCCACCGTGGCCGTGCCGACGCCGGCGCGCGCGGCGATGTCGGCAATGGTGGCGGTGGACGACATGCGGGGATCGATCGGACCGCCGCAGTATCAAGACATCAGTAAATAAATCAATCAGGGTTTTTGCGGGGTGGTTTGTGCGGGGTGAACCCGGCCGGACCGAAGCGTCTGCCGCAGCCTGCCAGGGCCCGCTAGGACAGCGCCCACCAGCGCTGCGCCAGTTGCTCCAGCGTCGTCGCGCCTTGCGGCGGCAAGCGCTCCAGATACCACGGCAGACTGCTGTAGCGGTGCAGCAGGGCGTGCGCCATGAAGCGGCATGCCAGTGCCTCGTTCAACTCGGCGTCCGCCTTGCCATAGGCACGCAAGATGCGGCGCAGCAGCCGTGCCTCGCCGCACGCGACGAACAGGCCGACCGAGGCGAATTCATAGGCGGGGTCGCCCACCATCGCGGGCTCGAAGTCGAACAGGCCGCTGAGCCGCCAGCCGTGCGGGCCTTGCTCCACCATCAGGTGCTCGCGCATCACTTCGGTGTGCAGCAAGACGCGCGCGCCGCTGGTCGCAGGCTTCCAGGCCTCGAGGAAAGCGGGGATCTGCTCCAGCCAGTGCGGCGCCAGGCCTCGCTTGCGCTGGCGCTCTGCGGCGCTCTCGAACTGTGCCGCGCTGAAACCCTCCCAGTTCGGCTCGACGGGTCCGAGCGCCGCGACGTCCAGCGCATGCAGTGCCGCCAGGCCGTGGCCGAGGTCGTCGGCGAGCCGGTCACATTCGTGCGCTGACAACGCCGGCCACACCTGCACCGCGCGCTGGCCGCGCAATTGCGTCATCAGGATGCAGTGCCAGCCGTCCAAGGTGTCGAGCGCCGTGACGCCGGGTGTGGGCAGCGGCAGCTTGCCCGCGACAAAGGCCAGCACCTGCGCCTCGACACCGGCAAACGCGGCCTCGTCAGGCGGAAAAATCTTGAGCACATGCTGGTCGCCGAGCGCGTACACCGGCAGTGAGCCGCTGTCGTAGCGGCGCACCGTGGCACCGTGCAGCCCGTGGCGCTGCGCAATCGCGGCCACGCCGGGGGCGAGCAGCGCGTCGTCGGCCAGCACGGCGTCCCAGCCTTCGGGTGGAGCGACGCGTGGAAACATCGAGGCCCGGCTCAGAGCCGCACCCAGCGTCCACCCTTCGCGGACGAAGCCACCACGGCCGCGATGAACTCCACGCCTTTGACGCCGTCGGTCACGCTCGGAAAGTGCGACGCCTTGTCCAGCTTCGGCGCACTGCGTTTGCCGCCGCGCCGCGCGGCGCGAATCGCCATCGCGATTTCGCCATAGAGCGTCGCGAAGGCTTCCAGATAACCCTCGGGGTGGCCGGCCGGAATGCGCGTGATGCGCGCCGCCGCGCTGCTCGCCGCCTCACTGGCGCGCGCAAGCGTCTGCGTCGGCTCGCCGAACGGCGACCAGTGGAGCTGATTGGGATGCTCCTGGCGCCACTCCAACCCGCCCCGGCTGCCGTAGACGCGGATGCGCAGGTTGTTCTCATTGCCCGGCGCGACCT
>JANOLA010000397.1:0-1677 GCA_031419535.1 Burkholderiales bacterium
GGGTCGTGCATGAACTCGTCCATGAACGAGAGGTCCAGTTTGTCGCGCGTTGCGTCGCCCGAAGGCCCGGCGCCTTGCGTATCTTCAGGGCTCGTCATCGCGCACCATTCGCAGGGGCCGCCTTCCGCCGAAGGGGCGTCACGTTCGCGGCGACCTGCACGCGCCCGCAGAACGCGGCCCAGTCCTTCATCATCAGCCGACGCTTCTCGAAGAGCTCGCCACGCCGATATGCTGCTTCCACTTTGTCGCCGATGGCGTGCGCGAGCGCCATCTCGGCCGCCTCGCGCGGGTAGTTCGTGCGTTCGCTGCACCAGTCGCGGAACGAGCTGCGAAAACCGTGAGGCACCGCCGGCACTTCCATTCTGCGAAGGACGGCGCTCAACGTCATGTCGGACAGCACGCCCCCACGCGGTGCTGCAAACACGAGGTCGGCGCCTTTGATTCGAGGAAGCCCGCGCAGCACGCCCAGCGCGGCATCTGATAGCGGCACGCGGTGCTCTTTGTCCATCTTCATGCGCGCGCTCGGGATCACCCATATCGCAGCGTTGAGGTCGATCTCGCTCCACGTCGCGCCGCGCACTTCACCGGAGCGGGCGGCGGTCAAGATGGCAAATTCGAGGGCGAGGGCGCCAAGGCCTTCGGCCTTGCGGAGATGCCTCATGAAGCCGGGCATTTCGTCGATGGGCAGCGCCCGATGATGCTCGGTCTTCTGCACCTTGCCCGGGGCAGGCAGCACATGATCGAGGTGGCCTTTCCATTGCGCCGGGTTCGGGCTCGTTCGATAACCACGCACCTTAGCCCAATCAAGCACCGACTCAATCCGGCCGCGCACCCTTGATGCAGTCTCGGTTTTGGTCTTCCAGATCGGTTCGAGCACACCAAGAACATGCGGTAGCTCAATGTCGGCCACGTTGAGCTTGCCCAGCACCGGGCCGGCGTAGGTTTCGAGGGTGGAGCGCCATTGCGCAATGTGCTTCGGGTTCTTCCACTCCGACTCGTGAGAACGGATGTATTTTTCGGCGCACTCATTGAAGGTCAGGACCGACGCGCCCGCCGCTTGTAGAGCACTGCGCGCCGCCTTGGCTTCGGCGATAGGGTCCGCGCCGCCGGCAATGAGCGCGCGCGCGGCGCGGGCTGCATCACGGGCGCCGGCTAGAGTCACGTCGGGGAAACCGCCGAGCCCTTTCTCCCTGCGCTTGCCGCCTACCGTGACACGCAGAATCCAGCTTCGCGCGCCGCTCGGCGACACTTGCAATCGAAGACCTGCCACGCCGCCCACAGGATGCAACCCGGGGGCCTTCAAGCGCGAGACGGCCAGCGGCCCCAGCTCGTCAGCTTTCCTTGGCATCGTCATTACCCCCCAAAGAGTTAGGCGGCACTTTGAGGGCGTTTGCGTACCCCCCAACGCACCCCCCGATAGGTGTGCACTTGGATGATACTTCATGAACCGACTTGATTTCGCCGAGTCGGCGCAGAGCTAGCAATGGTGCGGGTTTGCGCTGTTTCCTGATTCAACCTGACACGCTACCGAGGCGGCCACCCTCTCCGCCATTCACGCATCTTTACGAGCGAGCCACCCTGCGGACACGCGTCGCGACGACCATGTCGACAAGGGCAATCGGCCCGACTCGATGAGGAAACTGGCGATGAACACTCTGCAATCGACTGACGTTCGCA
>JANOLA010000398.1:0-6447 GCA_031419535.1 Burkholderiales bacterium
CCCGCCGATCGAAGAAGTCAAGCCGCAGATTCAGCAGCGCTTGAACCAGACGAAGATGGCGAAATTCCGCGACGACATCCGCGCGAAGTCGAAGACCGACTACAAGTTCGCGAACTGATCCGGGGCGCCCGGCAACAAGCGCCTACAACCCGCCTACAACCCGCCTACAACCGGGCGGCGCCGAGTTCGACCCGCCCCGCCTCGATGTGCAGTTGGCGGTCGCAGCGCGCGGCGATGGCCGCGTCGTGCGTCACCAGCACCAGCGTCGTGCCGACTTCGCGGTTCAGCTCGAACATCAGCTCCATCACGGTTTCGCCGGTCACGAAATCTAGGCTGCCGGTGGGCTCGTCGGCCAGCAGCACCGCCGGGCGAACCACGAAGGCCCGAGCGAGGGCGACACGCTGCTGTTCGCCACCCGACAGCACTTTCGGATAGTGGCGCAGGCGCTCGCGCAGTCCCACGCGCGCCAGCATTTCGCTCGCCAGCGCGCGCGCATCGCGGCGGCCTTGCAGCTCGAGCGCGAGCATCACATTCTCGAGTGCCGTCAAATTGCCGAGCAGCTGAAAGCTCTGGAACACGAAGCCCACCTTGTCGGCGCGCACGCTGGCGCGCTGGTCTTCGTCCAGCGCGAACAGGTCCACCCCAGCAAGGTGCACGCTGCCCGTGGTGGGCGTGTCCAGGCCGGCGAGGATCGACAGCAACGTGCTCTTGCCCGAGCCCGAGGCACCGACGATCGCCACCGACTCGCGCGGTGCGAGCTCGAAGTCGATCTGGTGGAGAATCGTCAGCGTGCCTGTGGAGTCGCGCACCTGCTTGGTCAGGCCGCGCACGGCAATGATCGGTTCCGGCATGTCGGGAGATTCGCTTCGAATGATTTGGTCACGCCGGGATTGGCTGTCGCACTGTAGCGTGCTCGGGGTCGTGCCTGCGGCCCTGTCGGCCATGGCCTTGTCGGCCGGGCGCGCAGCCGCCGCGCCGCGCCAGCGCACGATTCTGATCGTCGGCGACAGCCTGTCGGCCGAGTACGGCTTGAAGCGCGGCAGCGGCTGGGTGGCGTTGCTGGAGCAACGCTTGCAGCGCGAACGCACAGTCGCCACGCTCGTCAACGCCAGCATCAGCGGCGACACCACGTCCGGCGGGCGCTCGCGCCTGCCCGAACTGCTGCGCCTGCACCAGCCGACGCATGTGCTGATCGAGCTCGGCGGCAACGACGCCTTGCGCGGCCTGCCGCTGGACCTGACGCGCGGCAATCTGATCGAGATGGCACGCGCCGCGGCGGCGAGCGGCGCGAAAGTGATGTTGCTGGGCATGCAGGTGCCGCCGAACTACGGCCGCAAGTACAGCGACGACTTCGCGAAATTGTTTGCCGACGTCGCGAAGCAGCAGCGCGCCGCGCTCGTGCCATTTCTGCTCAAGGGCGTGGCCGACGGCCCGCGCGCCATCGCCATGTTTCAGGCGGATCGCATTCATCCGACCGAGGAAGCGCAGCCGTTGATGCTGGACAACGTCTGGCCGGTGCTCAAGCCTTTGCTGAAGTGATGGTGGCGCGCGCGCTCTCTCAATTCGCCTGAGAGCGATCGCGCCCGTCGCGGCGCTGGTCCTGGCGCTGATTTTGCCGAGGTGCTTCGCCGCGCTCGCGTTCCTGCGGCTCGGCCGGCCGAGTGCGCACGGCAGGTGCGGCATTCACCGGCTCCGCCGGGCGCTCGGGCCTCGGCCGGGCCGCCGTGATGCCCGGCGCGACCGGGCGCACGGCCTCGGACCGAACGACCTCGGGGCGCACGACTGGGGTGGCGGGCGGAACTTCGTTGCCCGGAGCACGCGGCGTCCTGACGCGTGGCTCCTGGCGCGGCGCCACCGGGGCCACGCCGGGCATCGGTGCCACGGCGTGTGGCGGCGCTGCCTGGACCGGCGGCGCTGGTGAATGCGCCTGCGGGATGGGCGCCGGCGCGCCGATCTGCGGCGCCGGACGCGCCGGGTTCACGTTCACGGCCGGGGGCGCGCCGACCGCCGGACGCGCGGTGATCATTGCCGGCGCGACTGGCACGGCTGGCGAGATTGCCGCGTTCGCTGCGTTCGGTACGTTCGGTGCATTCAGCGTGTTCGGCGAACCCTGGCTCGGCCGCCCAATGCCACGCCGCTCATCGTCGACGCGCCCCCAGGGGCGCTGCACCCGGCCCGGAGCGGCGGCGTTGCCAATGCCCGGCGACGTGATGCTTTGCGCCTCCAACTGGCGCGTGGCCGGTGCCGTCACCGGCGCGGCGACCAGCGTCGCCCCGCGCGTCAGCTCCTGCGTCAGTTGCCGCCCGTCGTGATGCTCGCGCAGGCTGCGCGCCGCCGGCGCGACCGGTTGGCGCTGCGTGAACACGCCGGTCGGAACCACGGTCACGGCGTGCGCGAACTTGCGGTTGCTGAAGTCGCGCTGCTCAGCCGCACCTTGCGGGTTGCCGATGTACTGAGTCACGTTGGTGATGTGCGTGACATGCGTGTGGTTGACCTCGCGCACGTAGCGCGGGCTGACGCGGTAGCTCGGCACATAGACCTCGCGCGGCGCGAGCGGGAACCAGCCGACGACCGGCCCGCCGACGCTGACCGACACGCTGACGCGCGGGCCACCGACCCACGCCACCAACGCTGGCGCATACACCGGGCGGTGCACACGCGTGCCGGGCGTCCAGCACCAGTTGGAGCGGTAATAGACCCAGCGGCCGTAGTGGAACGGCGCGAAACCCCAGGGCGCGTCGTCGACCCAGGTCCAGCCCCAGGGGCTGATCCAGACCCAGTGGCCGGTGCTGTACGGCGCCCAGCCCACCGGAACGGCGCGTGGGATCCACAGGGCGCCATGCTCGTCGCTCTGTTCCCAGCGGCCGTGGCGGTCGAGGTCTTCGACACCGGTCATCTCCGGCGACACATAGCGCGTCGAGGCGCTGCGGTCGTCGCCGCGGTCGCGGGTGTTGTTCCAGGCGGCGAACGCATCGCGCTTCGGCTCGGTCAGCGAGTACTGGGCGGCGTTGCTGGCGTCCATCCAGAACTCGGCGCGCTGGCCGCTGTAGACGGTGAGCGCGCTGCCCGGGCCTTCGTACATTGCCTGGCCGCTGAGCACCGTGAGGTGGCTCGCCTCGTCAATCCGGTCGATGCGATAGCGGCCGGTGCGCTGGGCGCGAAACACGCCTTCGTCGGTGCGCACCTCGAACTCGCCGACGGCCTCGCGGCTGCGCAAGCGCGCGGCGACCGAGCCGTCATGCAAATAGAGTTCGATGCGTGAGTCGTCGATGCGCACGACTTCGAGTTCGGTGCCCGAGTCGAGCCGCACCGTGGTCGAGCCGATGCGCAGCTCGGCGCGCGCCGCGCCGTCGGTCGCGAGCCGGTCGCCGCTGGTGATGGGGCGGTTGCGGGTGGCCTCGAGCCATTCACCCGCGCTGTAGAGCCAGACCTGGCCGGTCATCTCCGACAGCCTGCCCACCCTGCCGGGGGGATCGTCCGCATCGGAAGCGTCCCGGTCCTGCGCTGCCGCGCCGACGATGAATGCCGCGCCGAGCAGGCCGGCGAACAGCCGCGCGAATGGCGCCAAGCCGCGGCCGACTGAGAGGCCGAGAATTCTTCGCTGCGGCCGCGTTTGCTCCCTCTCCCTCTCCCGCTCGCGGGAGAGGGTCGGGGTGAGGGTCGGAACGCTCAATGCTCGGCTTGAAGGGTGGAGTGAGTCACTTGCCATGTTCATGGTGCGAACCTCTCTATCGATGGGTCTGGCCTGGTTTGGCCCGGCAGGGCGCAAGGGCGCGCCGCAAAGCCCCACAACGCGCGATCTTTGCTCCGGGCCGACGCAACGACGGCTCGACGCGCCCTGCTTTACATCGAGAAACACGATCGGACACAAGGCATGCGCCCGGGCATCTCTCGCGAGGGCCCGACTTTAGTCGTCGGCGTTCGGGTCCAAATCGGGAAACAGCACGCTGGTGAAGCCGAAGCGGCTGAAGTCACGAATCCGCATCGGATAAAGCACGCCGGCCAGGTGGTCGCATTCGTGTTGCACCACGCGGGCGTGAAAGCCCTCGGCTTCGCGCTCAATCGTCCGGCCCTGGGCGTCGAAGCCGCTGTAGCGGATGCAGGCGAAGCGCGGCACCACGCCGCGCAAGCCCGGCACCGACAGACAGCCTTCCCAACCCTCTTCTTCCGCCGCGCCCAGCGCTTCGATCCGAGGGTTGATCAGCACCGTCTCGGGCACGGCCGGCGCGTCGGGGTAGCGCTGGTTTTGCGCGAATCCGAAGATCACGAGCGCGAGGTCGACGCCGATCTGCGGCGCCGCCAAGCCCGCGCCTTGCGCAGCGCGCATCGTGTCGAACATGTCGTCGATCAAGCTATGCAGTTCGCGCGTGTCGAACGCCTGCACAGCTTGGGCCACGCGCAGCAAGCGCGCATCGCCCATCTTCAGAATTTCGCGAACCGTCATGAGGCCATCGCTCCGAATGCCGTTATCACTTCCGGCGGGGCCTGCACGAGTTCAATCAGCACGCCTTCGCCACTGTGGGGAAACTCGTCATTGCCCTTGGGATGCATGAAGCAGATGTCGAACCCCGCCGCGCCCTTGCGGATGCCGCCGGGCGCGAAACGCACGCCGTTCGCGGCGAGCCACTGCACCGCGGCCTGAAGGTCGTCGATCCACAGTCCGATGTGGTTCAGCGGCGTCGTGTGCACGGCGGGCTTCTTGTCGAGGTCGAGCGGCTGCATCAGGTCGACCTCCACCTTGAACGGCCCGCGCCCCAAGGTGCAGATGTCTTCGTCGACATTTTCGCGCTCGGAGCGGTAGCTGCCGGTGGGCTCGAGCCCGAGCTTGTCGACCCACAGGGTGCGCAGCTGCTGCTTGCTCGGCCCGCCGATCGCGACTTGCTGAATTCCCAGCACCTTGAATGGGCGCGCGCTCGCTGAAGTCAGTGAAGTCATTGAAACTCCAGAATGACTTGATCGACCGCCAGGCTCTCGCCCTTGGCCGCCGCGATTTTCGCGACGACGCCGTCTTGCTGGGCGAGCAGCACGTTCTCCATTTTCATCGCTTCGATGACGGCCAGCCGCTCGCCGGCGCGCACGGTCTGCCCGGCCTTCACGGCGATGTCGACGAGCAATCCCGGCATCGGCGACAACAGGAAACGCGACATGTCGGGCGGCGCCTTGATCGGCATCAGCGCTTGCAGTTCGGCGGCACGCGGCGCGAGCACACGCGCCTCGATCTGCATGCCGTTGTGCGTGATGCGCAGGTTCAGGCCGATGCGCTCGACCTGGGCGCTGAAGGGTTCGCCATCGAAGACGCCGTGCACGGCGATATCGCGCAGCGGCCCGTTGAAGCTGAGCGTCGATGTCTTGCCGTCGATGCCGATGCCGATTTTGACGCGGTACGAATCGCCGCCGTTGCTCACCGTGACGGGTGTCTGCCGGCGCTTTGCATCGCCCATCAAAACGATCACGAATTCTTCGCCGAGCTGCAGTTCATGCCCCGGCAGTTGCCCGGAAATCCGCGCCGCGCGCTCACGTCCGCGCCGATGCATCGCTGCGGCCAGCGCGAGCAGCAGGCGCGGGTCGTCACCGGCGGCAAGCGCGACGGAAAACCCGCTCGGGTACTGCTCGGCGATGAAGCCGGTGTTGAAGTCGCCGCACCTGAACTTGGGGTGCGCGAGCAGCGCCGACTGGAACGCGATATTGCTGGAGATGCCGCGGATCACGAAGGCGTTCAGCGCCTGGCGCATGCGTGCGATCGCGTCGGCGCGGTCGAGGCCATGCACGATGAGCTTGGCGATCATCGAGTCGTAGTGGATCGGGATTTCGCCGCCTTCCGTGACGCCGGTATCGACGCGCACGCCGCCGCACTCAATCATCGATTCCGCCGCGTGCAGGGTTTGCGCCGGCGGCTGAAACTTGACCAGCCTCCCGGTAGAAGGCAGAAAGCCACGCAGCGGATCCTCGGCATTGATGCGGCATTCCATCGCCCAGCCACGGCGCGGAATGTCGGCCTGCTTCATCGTGAGCCTCTCGCCCGCCGCGATGCGAATCATCTGCTCCACCAGGTCGAGACCGGTGATGCACTCCGTCACCGGGTGTTCCACCTGGAGCCGGGTGTTCATCTCCAGAAAGTAGAAGCTCTGGTCCTTGCCGACGACGAACTCCACCGTCCCGGCGCTCTGTTAGTTCACCGCTTTCGCCAGCGCCACGGCCTGCTCGCCCATGGCCTTGCGCGTCGCTTCGCTGATGAACGGCGACGGCGCCTCTTCGATCACTTTCTGGTGGCGCCGCTGGATCGAACATTCACGCTCGTGCAGGTAGAGGCAGTGGCCGTGGGCATCTCCCAGCACCTGGATTTCGATGTGGCGCGGCTGCTCGACGAATTTCTCGATGAACACGCGGTCGTCGCCAAAACTGGTGCGCGCCTCGTTGCGGCACGAGTCGAAGCCTTCGTGTGCTTCC
>JANOLA010000399.1:0-4769 GCA_031419535.1 Burkholderiales bacterium
AGAGACCAAACGATGTGGGACCCCACACGGCATCTTCAGACCTCAAAAAGTGCTTGACTTTGAACACAGTTGCTCTCCCAGAGGGAGAGGGAGCAAAGCTAGCCACTCGGCTGGCCCGTCGGCAACGCCGGCCAGTCGAGCAATTCCGCCAGCCGGCGGATCACCCAGCCGGCTTCTTCGGATGAGACGACCGATCCCTCGACCAGCAGCCCGAGATGAAAACGCTCCAGCACATCGGACTCAGCCACGCCCAGGTCGAACAAGGTGGTCCGAGCCGCGTCGACCAGCATTTGCGCCATGTCTTCGCACAGCTCGTAGCGCTGCGCGATCACATTGCGCGGCTCGCGCGGTTTGATCGCGCCGGGAGGCACGAACAGGTCGATGAACGAGCGCGGGATCTCAAACTGGTTGTCGTCGGCCATCGGTGATTGTCCGGGTTCGGGCCGGCACACGTCGCGGTTGATCGATTCCGGCCTTCATGCTAGCTTCGCGGCTGTCCGAGCAATCACATCGGGGAGGCACATGAATCCATCACCAGGGCGGGTCAAGGCGCACCAGGTCGAGCAACCCGACCGGCGCGACGTGCTGCACTTCGCTGCGTGCCTGGGCGCCGCATGCCTGAGCGGCCCGGTCACGCTTGCGCAGGCGCAGGCGCCGCTTTCGGTGCACGACCACGGCCGCAGCCTGCTGGTCGACAAGGCAGGGCGGCCGTTCAAGGCGGCGCAGTTGGCGGCGGGCGAACCGCACATCTTCAACTACCCGTTCGAGGCGACACCGGTGTTCCTGATGGCCTTGCCGCGCGCCGCCGCGCCGGTGGAATTGAGCGACGCGCAGCAGCAGCGCTACCAGTCGCTGCGCGGCACCGGCGCGCTGCACAACATCGTCGCGTACTCGGCGATCTGCGCGCACAAGCTGATGTACCCCACGCCGGAAATCAGCTTCATCAACATCCGCAAGGGCCAGGCGAACGAGCCCGCGCATGTGGTGCACTGCTGCGGCGACAACTCGCGCTACGACCCCACGCAGGGCGGCAAGGTCATCAGCGGGCCGGCACCGCAGCCGCTGGCGATGGTCGTGCTGCAATGGAATGCGCAGAGCGACGAGCTGCACGCGGTGGGCACGCTCGGCGCCGAGATGTTCCAGGCCTTCTTCGAGAAGTACGAAGAGCGTTTGATGCTGAGCGCCGGCTCCCGCGCCAAGAGCAAGAGCACGCAGACGACGGTGGTGCAAACCGCTTCGAGCTACAGCAAACAGTTGCAGTCCTGCAAGGCTTGAGTTGCCGCCTCGAACCATTCAAGACGGAATTTCAGCAGCCAATCCTGGAACCCGTTCCGCAGACACTTTCGCAGCCATTTGGAGACCGCCTTGCCCACGATCCGCACCGACGACGGCGTGAACCTGTACTTCGAAGAGGCAGGCAGCGGCACGCCGATCGTCTTCGTCCATGAATTCGCCGGCGACCACCGCAGTTGGGAGCCGCAGTTGCGCCACTTCTCGCGCCGCTACCGCTGCATCGCGTACAGCGCGCGCGGCTACCTGCCCTCCGATGTGCCGCCGAGCCCAGACCACTATTCGCAGGACCGCATGCGCGACGACATTCGCTGCGTGCTCGACGCGCTGGGCATAGTGCGCGCGCACATCGTCGGCTGCTCGATGGGCGCGTTCGCGACGCTGCACTTCGGTATGTCTGACTGCACGTTCGAGCGGACAGCGCGCGCCTTGTCGCTGACGCTGGTGGGCTGCGGCTCGGGCGCGCACCCCGCGATGCACGAGCGCTTCAAGCGAGAGTCGGTCGAGTTGGCGCAGACGATCCGGCGCACCGGCATGACCCAGGTGGCGGCCACTTATGGCCACGGCCCGACGCGTGTGCAGTACCTGCACAAAGACCCGCGCGGTTTCGCCGAATACGCGGCGCAGCTCGCGCGGCACTCGGCCGAGGGTTCGGCGAACACCATGGAAGGCTACCAAGGCCGGCGCCCGAGCCTGTATGCGCTCACCGATCGGATGGCGGCGATCAGCGTGCCGGTGCTCGTGGTGTGCGGCGATGAAGACGAATCGTGCCTGGAACCTTCACTGCTGATCAAGCGCAGCGTGCCCAAGGCCGGCCTCGCCGTTGTGCCCAAGACCGGCCACGCTGTGAATCTGGAAGAGCCGGTGGCGTTCAACCAGTTGCTCGACGAGTTTCTGCACCAGGTGGGGCAGGGGCGTTGGGAGGTGCGCGATGCGCTTGCGGCGCCGGAGTCGATCTGGGGGCCGGCAGGGAAGCCGGCGCCGGCGAGGCCTTGATTTGCTCCCTCTCCCGCTTGCGGGAGAGGGTAGGGGTGAGGGTCACACCGAATTCAAGTGCATCCCGAAATCAAGCTCGACGATCGCGCCGGTCATCATCGACGCGCTCGTGATCAGCCAGTGAATCGTCTCCGCCACTTCGTCGGGGTGGCCGATGCGCTTGAGCGGCGTCACCGCGATCTGGTGCGCGCGGCGCTGCGCGAATGATTCGGGCGCGAGGCGCTCGACGAAGCCTCCCTCCACCAGCACCGGGCAGACCGAGTTGACGCGCACCTCGGGCGCGAGCACGCGCGCCATCGAAAGCGTCATCGTGTTCAGCGCGCCTTTGGAGGCGGCGTAGGCGATCGACGAGCCGCTGCCGGCGATGCCGGCGCGCGACGCGATGTTGACGATCGCGCCCTTGGCGGTGGCCTTCAGGTGCGGCGCCGCGGCGCGCATCATCTGGAACGGGCCGATCGCATTCACGGCGTAGATGCGCTGGAAGTCGTCGGCCGACAGGCCGTGCAGGTCGGCGTGCGCCACCATCTTGCTGATGCCCGCGGCGTTCACGAGCGCATCCAATCGCCCGAACGCAGCGACGCTGCGCTCCACCAGGCGCACGCAATCGGCGTCGCGCGTCACATCGCCTTCGATCGCGATCGAGGTCACGCGCTGGTCGGGCCCGGCCGTGGCGGCGAGCGCGGTGGCCGCTTCGAACTGGCTCGCGTCGAGGTAGTTGATCGCCACCCGCCAGCCCTCGGCAATGAAGCGGCGCGCGGTGGCAGCGCCCAGGCCAGACGCGGCGCCGGTGATGAGAATCGAGCGTTGTTGAGCTTGTGCATTCATTCAAGAGTCTCCCGAGATTCAGACAGCGCTGGCGTGCCGCGAGGCGCCGAATCTAACCCAAGCCGAACGCAGCCACGCCGGAATGCGTGGCGCACGAGCCCACGCTACAGTGCACCCATGACGTATGAACTCCACTACTGGCCGACGATCCAGGGCCGCGGCGAATTCGTGCGGCTGGCGCTCGAGGCGGCAGGCGCGCCCTACCTCGACGTGGCGCGTGGCGCTGACGCTTCGGGGCAGGGCGTGCCGGCGATGTTGCGCCATCTGAATGATCCCAAGCTGACGCATCCACCCTTCGCGCCACCGTTCCTGAAAGACGGCGACGTGCTGGTGGCGCAGACGGCGCTCATCCTCGAGTACCTCGGGCCGCGCTTGAAACTGGTGGCGCGCAGCGAACAGGCACGCATCTGGACGCAGCAGATCCAGCTCACGATCGCCGACATGGTGAGCGAAGCGCACGACACGCACCATCCCGTCGGCATGGGCCTGTACTACGAAGAGCAGAAGCCCGAAGCGCTGCGCCGCGCCAAGGAGTTCTGCGCCACGCGGCTGCCCAAATACCTGCAGTGGTTCGAAAGCGTGTTGCTGCGCAACCCCGGTGGGCCGCGCTTTTTTGTCGGGGGCAAGCTGAGCTACGCCGACCTGTCGCTGTTTCAGCTGGTCGAAGGGCTGAACTACGCGTTCCCGAAAGCCGCGCAAGGGGCGCTGGCGCGGACGCCGCTGCTCGTGCAGTTGCACGAGCGCGTGGCGGCATTGCCGCGGATCGCCGCCTACCTGCGCAGCGAACGGCGAATTCCGTTCAACGAGCTGGGTATCTTTCGCCGCTATCCCGAGCTGGACCTGGTGTAGCGGGCTGTAGCGGCTCGCGGCCCGTGCGCGCCCGGCGCAAGCGGCGTCGCCTTCGCGGTTTACGCGGTTTGCGCGGGCCGCAGCTCCCGGAAGAACTCGACGATCTCGCGCGCCAGTGCTTCCGGCTGCTCCATCGCCGCGAAGTGCCCGCCCTTGGGCATGACGCTCCAGCGCCGGATGTCGGTGTACATGCGCTGCGCGGCAGATCGCGGCGGACGCAGGATTTCGCGCGGGAACGCCGCGTAGCCGGTGGGCAGGTTCACGCCACCCTCGGGAATCGGCCACGGCCCGTGCAAACGCGCGTAGTACGGCCAGAACGACGATCCGATCGCGCCGGTGAACCAGTACAGGCCGATGTTGGCGAGCAGGTGGTCCTTCGTGAACACGCTTTCCACGTCGCCGCCGCAGTCGGACCAGGAACGAAACTTCTCGACGATCCACGCCGCCAGGCCGGCGGGCGAATCGCTCAGGCCGAAGGCGAGCGTCTGCGGGCGCGTGCCCTGGATCCACTGGTAGCCCATGTCTTCCTTGAGCCAGTGTTCGAGCTCGCCGAGGTAGCGCTGCTCGTCCGGCGTGGGGTTCGCCAGCATCTTCGGGTCGCGCCGCAGCGCCAGCAGATTGAGGTGGATGCCGATCAGCTTGTCGGCGTGCACGGCGCCCAGGCGCGACGTGACGAAGGCGCCCCAGTCGCCGCCCTGCGCGGCAAAGCGCGGGTAGCCGAGCACGCCCGTCATCAGCTCGGCAAAGCAGTCGGCGATTTTCTCCAGGCTGAAACGCTCCTGCCCCGGCGCGAACGACAGGCCATAACC
>JANOLA010000400.1:0-5298 GCA_031419535.1 Burkholderiales bacterium
AAGTGGCTGCGCGAAGGGCGCTTCGACTGAGAGCATGCGCGCATCGCATCGCATCGCATCGCATCGCATCGTTGACATGTCGATACACCTTCAGAGTCAACTCGGTTGAACAGGCCGGCGTTGTTGAGGCGAGCAGATCGCTCCTTTCCTCTTCAACTTTCAACCCAAGGGACTCTCGAATGAAGAACTTCATCACCGCCGTGATCGCCTCGACCTTCGCGGTGGGCGTGTTCGCCCAAGCCGCGGCGCCAGCTGTGACGACCACCCCGGCTGCGACCCCGGCAGTGGCTGCCAAGCCGGCCGTTGCCGCGACGCCCGTTGTCGCACCGGCCACGCCTGTAGCCACCACCCCGGCCGCAATGCCGGCTGCCACGCCCGCCGCAACCGCTGCCGCGCCGGCTGCTGCGGCCAAGACGGAAGTCGCAACCAAGACGGTCGTTGCGAAGAAGGAAGTCGCTGCGAAGAAGGAAGTCGCTGCCAAGAAGCCCAAGGCTACCGCGTCGGCCGATGCGAAGACTGGCGACATGGTCAAGGCTGTCGAAGCCAAGCCCGCGCTGAA
This sequence comes from Burkholderiales bacterium, assembly GCA_031419535.1. Taxonomy (GTDB): domain Bacteria; phylum Pseudomonadota; class Gammaproteobacteria; order Burkholderiales; family Burkholderiaceae_C; genus JAEMQF01. The sequence goes on from JANOLA010000400.1 coordinate 560, forward strand.
GTAAGACGCGTCGAGCTGCGCGGCTCGACCCACGAACCCGGCCTCGGCCGGGTTTGTTCTTTTGGTGCCGCGCGAATCAATCTCTCAGTTCAGCTCAGGCCGCGCAATCGGCCGCACGCGCTCATACGCGCGCGCCGCGCGCAGCACCAGCGCGTCGCCGAACATCGGCCCGACGAACTGCAAACCGATCGGCAAGCCGGCACGCGTCAAGCCGCACGGGATGCTGCACGCCGGTTGCTGCGTCAGGTTGAACGGGTAGGAGAACGGTGTCCAACCGAGCATCGCCTTAGGATCCATGCGCATTTGGCCGGCTGGGCGCGCGTCGAACGCAGGAATCGCCACGCTGGGCGTGACGAGCACGTCGAAGCGCTGCATGAACTGGCGCATGTGCGAACCCAACGCACCGCGCTTGAGCATCAGGCGCTGCACGTCGAGCGCGCTGACCTGTGAGCCGAGCATCGCCTCGGCGCGAAAGTCGGGGTCGGCGAGCTCTTGCTGGCGTGCGTCGAGCGAATTCCAGATCGTCCACGCGCCGACGAACCACAGGCCCGTGCAAATGTCGAGCGGGTCCTCGATCCCTGGATCGACCTGCTCGACGATCGCGCCCAGGCCTTCGAGCTCACGCACCGCGGCGGCGACGCTGCTCGCGATTTCCGGATCGACGACGCCCTGCGCGTAGCCGAGCGCGGGCGAGTAGGCGATGCGCAGCCCGCGAATCCCGACCTCCAGGCTGTCGAGCATGTCGCTCGGGTCATAGGGCAGCGAGGTCCAGTCGCGCGCGTCGGGCTGCTTCAGCACGTTGAGCATGAGCGCCGCGTCGCGCACGCTCATCGTGTGCGGGCCCAGGTGTGCCACGCTTCCGAACGGCGACAGCGGGTACGCCGGAACGCGGCCGAAGCTCGGCTTCAGGCCGAAATTGCCGCAAAACGCCGCGGGGATTCGCACCGAGCCCGCACCGTCGGTTCCCACCGACAAAGGGCCTAGGCCGGCAGCGATGGCCGCGGCGGTTCCACCCGACGATCCCCCGGGAGTCTTTTGCAGGTTCCACGGGTTGCGTGTGATTCCCGTCAACGGTGAATTCGTCTCGCCCTTGCAGCCGAACTCGGGTGTCGCGGTTTTGCCCAGCAACACCGCGCCGGCTTCGCGCAGGCGCGCCGTGGCGGGGGCATCGGTGTCCCAGGGCTGCTGCGGATCGACCGTGCGGCTGCCGCGCAGCGTGGGCCAACCCTTGGCGAGGATCAGGTCCTTGATCGACACCGGCACGCCATCCAGCGCGCCGATCGGCTCGCCCTTGGCCCAGCGCGCCTCGCTTTGCGCGGCCGACTTCAGCGCGTCGTCATGCGCGACCAGGCAAAACGCATTCAGGCGCGGGTTCAGTGCGTCGATGCGCGCGAGCACCGCGCGCGTGGCTTCGAGCGGCGAGGCTTTGCGCTCGCGGTACAGCTGCAAGAGTTCGCTTGCGGTGCAAGACGTGAGTTGCGTGGCGGTCAATGGCGAATTGGGCATGGGTTCCCTCCATTGACGCATCGTAGCGCGGGCCTGAGGCCGCCCCGCGCAGCAGGGAGATTGGTGCGTTCTCAGGCCGCGAGGCCGAAGAATTCGCGCAAGACCTCGCGGTACTGGACCGCGCCGACGTTGTGCGTGTCGTGGTGCGAACCGCCCTGGACGAGAACAAAGCGCTTGGGAACCGTGGCGCGCTCGAACAGCGCGAAGCCCATTTCGGGGCGAATCAATTCGTCATTCGCGCCGTGCACCACGAGCAGCGGCGCCTTGACCTGCGCGACGCGGTGGAACGAGTCGAAGCGCTGCGTGATCAGCGCGCGCAGCGGCAGCCATCCCCACTTGAGCGTGCCGAAGACTTCCGGAATCGACGTGAACGTGCCCTCGACGATCACGCCGCTCGCGTCGTCGATTTCCGTCGCCAGCTGCACCGCGATGGCACCACCCAGCGAATGGCCGTAGACGTAGCGCTTCGCCAGCGGGTGCTGGGCGGCGACCCAACGCCACGCGGCGCGCGCGTCTTCGCAGGCGCTGCGCTCGGAGGGCAGCCCGGCGCTGCTGCGGCCAAAGCCGCGGTAGTCGACGCCGAGCACCGAGAAACCGAGTTGGTGCAGTTGCTGCATGCGCTGCGCGCTGCCGCTCAGGTCCCAGCGCGCGCCGTGCAGGTACAGCAACACGGGTGCGTTCGGGTCCGTCTGGCCCAGCCACAGCGCGTGCAGCCGGGTTGGCTTGCCCGTGACTTCGGAATCGAATTCGATCCAGCGGTCGCCCATTTCCTGGCATTCGCCGGCACTGGCTTCGTCGGTGCGCGCGCCGATCTGGAAAATCAGCTTGCGTTGCTGCGTCTCCAAGCCGGAGCTGCTGAGTAGCGCCGCTAGCGCCGCCGCAACGCCGCGCACCAGTCCCCGAACCAGCCAGCGCGGCTTGTTTTGCCGGGGCTTGTCGAGGGTCACGGGCAGCGTCTGCATGGTGCAGCCATCGTGGCAGCGGCCATGCGCGGTGCCCATCCCGTGATCGCAGGGACGTCCCGCAAGACGTGGGGAAATTACCCCCTGTGAACAAGGGGCACGCCGCAGCGCAGGCAGACGCCCGCGGAGCGCGTCTGCACAGCCTCTCAGGCCTTGACGACGATCTCAAAGCGCGCCCGCAGGCCGTCGGCCACGGACTCGAAGGGCCGCGTCAAGGCAGCGCGATCCTCGAGGCTCAGGCGCCGGTACAGCGCGTCGCCCGCGTTGTGCGGGTCACCTTCCACGTACCACTGCGTCGTCAACAACTCACGCCTGCCGAGCCTGACCTTCACGTGGATGTGCGGCGTGCGCCCGGCGTAGTGCGCCGGCCGAATGGTGCGGAACCTAAAAGCCCCGTCGGCGCCCACATTGGCCCGGCCGAAGCCCTGAAACGCCGGGTCGGCGCGGCCGCCGTCACCCGGGTGGTGGTAGTGGCCTTGCCCGTCGCACTGCCAGATTTCGACCGCCGCGCCACTCACGGGTCGGCCCGCGAGATCGATCAGCGTGCCGTCCAGCCACGCCGCCTGGCCGCGTGCATAGCGCAGCGCGCCGTTGGCCAGCAGGTCGGCGTCGCTGTCCTGCGGCAGCGCCACGGGGTAGAACGGCCCTTCGGTTTGCGACGGCGTCGGCCGCCGGCTTTCCTGCGCGAGGGCGTCGCGAATCAACATCGGCACCGCGAGCCACGCGGCCGTACCCGCGATCAAGCGGCGCCGCGCATTGGACTTCAGGGCCACAGGGGCAAGGCGGAGGTGATGCATGGCAGCTCCTCGGACGCGAAAAAACGCTGAGCCCGGCATCATGCATCAAACCCGGGTGACACCGCCCTCGCGGCCGGGCCGGGGCCAGGCACCCCAGGGGCCGGCGCCCGCCTGCGCGATGGCCGCTGAAACAGCCTGCGTACAATCGCGCCCGTTCGGGGTGTAGCGCAGCCTGGTAGCGCAACTGGTTTGGGACCAGTAGGTCGCGAGTTCGAATCCCGCCACCCCGACCACCGCTCGTCTTCACCCGCCAGTCACGCGCTGCCCGTAGCTCAACCGGATAGAGCACCAGCCTTCTAAGCTGGGGGTCGGGGGTTCGAGTCCCTCCGGGCAGACCACCCAGCTGTTCCAGAAGGTCCCCGAGATATCGGCCAGGCTGGCCGCTCTCAGGCCACCGGTTCCACGCGCACCACGCTGCGCACCGAGTTGGCGATGAAGCACTCTTCATGCGCCGAGTGATGCAGGCGCGTCACTTCGGCGACATCGGGCAACGATTTACCGGCGAAGCGGACCGTGGGCCGAAGCGTCACCAGGCTCACCCACAGACGCCCCTGCGCATTGGGCGTCATCACGCCGCGTGCGTCGTCGCGGTAGTCGTCGACCACCCAGCCGGCGCGCGCCGCGAAGTCGAGGAACCACAGCATGTGGCAGCTCGAAATCGAAGCGACGAATGCCTCCTCGGGGTCCACCGCGGCGGCCACGGAGTACGGCAGCTTGACCGCCTGTGGCGACGACGATGCCGGCACGCTCACCCCGCCGTCGAAGTGCCAGGCATGGCCGCGGCTGTAGCGTTTGTCGGTGAACACGGCGCCTTGGCGTTGCCAGTGGATCTGGGCGGTGAATTCGGTCATGTGGGCGGCCTCGGAGTGCGGCTTTCGAGCATAGATCGAATCCGCCCATCGCGCCGCGACGCCCGGTCGGGAAAGAAACGCAGCACGGCCTGAACCGGGTCGGCTGCGCAGAAGTGGCGCTGCGCATCAGTGCCGCGTAAGCGAACCGAGCACCAGCGTCTTCGCCTGCGCCCGCGCGAAATCGAGGAAGGCGCGCGTCACGGGCGGCAACTGCTTGCCCGCAGGATACACGAAATACCAGTGGTTCTCGAGCGGGAAGCCTTCGACGTCCAGGCACCGGTAGCGCGACGATTCCGGATCGAGCCCGAAGGTGTAGCGCGACATGATCGTGATGCCCAGGCCGGCGAGGATCGCTTCCTTGATGGCTTCGTTGCTCGACAGCTCCATGCGCACCTTCGGTGTGAGCCCATGCTCGCGGAACAGTCGCATCGTGATTCGGCGCGCGCCTGAGCCTTCCTCGCGGACCAGGAAGGGCTCGCTGGCGAGTCGCCCGAAGGGAATGTTCTTCACGCCGGCGAGCGGGTGGTCGTCGCGCGCCAGCACCACCAGCGGGTTGGGCAGCAGCTCCTGCGCGACCACGTCTTCCAGCTCCGGCTCGTCGGCGAAGAGATAGAGGTCGTCCT
>JANOLA010000401.1:0-5413 GCA_031419535.1 Burkholderiales bacterium
AGCGGAGCCGGTCGAGGTCGGCGCGCTTGCGCGCCAAGTCCGACTGTTTGAGGCCCTGTACCCAGGGCCGAGTTGTCGGACTTGCCCTGCGCAGCGAGCAGCACAGGGGAGTCGACCGTCGCAGCGAAGCGGAGCCCGTCACCCGGCTGTGGATTTGCCCGCGCCAACGTCGGCAGGGATGCGTCTTCAACTAGCGAGCGGACGCAGAAGCAGTGCACAAACTCAATCCGCCGCCCGCAACTTCTTCGTCTCTTCGTCGCTCGGCAGCACCTTCAGGCCGTCGATGTAGACGTAATCCGTCATCACGCCCTTCGTGCCCTCGAGCTTGGTGCGGCCGACAAACGCGCCCATCGTGCTCTGGTTGTCGCTGGCGCGGTACGTGATTTTCCCCAACGGCGACATCAGCGTGAGGCCCTTGAAGGCGGCGATGAGTTTTTCGGTGTCGGTCGACTTCGCCTTTTTGATGCCCTCGGCAATCGACCAGATCGTCGCGTAGCCCACCACCGAACCGAGCTTCGGGTACTCGTTGTACTTGCGGAAGTAGGCGATGAAGAACTTCTTGTGCTCTTCCGTCGGGATACCGTAGTAGGGGTAGCCGGTGACGATCCAGCCCACCGGCGCTTCTTCCTTCAACGGTTCGATGTATTCCGGCTCGCCGGTGAGCAGGCTCACCACTTCACGGCCCTTGAACAGCTCGCGCGTATGGCCTTCGCGAACGAACTTCGACAAGTCCGCGCCAAACAGCACGTTGAAGATGGCATCGGGCTTCGCGTCGGCCAGCGCCTGCGTCACCGCACCGGCGTCGATGCGCCCGAGCGGCGTGGCCTGCTCGGCGACGAACTCCACATCGGGCTGCGCCGTTTTCAGCATCGTCTTGAACGTCGCCGCGGCCGACTGGCCGTATTCGTAGTTCGGGTAGACGATCGCCCAGCGTTTCTTCTTCAGCTTCACCGCTTCGGGCATCAGCATCGCCGTCTGCATGTAAGTCGAGGGCCGCAGGCGGTAGGTATAGCGATTGCCGTTGGCCCAGGTGATCTTGTCCGACAGCGGCTCGGCGGCGAGGAAGAACACTTTGCGCTGCTTCGCGAAGTCGGCCACCGCCAAGCCAATGTTCGACAGGAAGGTTCCGGTGATCAGCACCACGCCTTCGCGCGACACCAGTTCTTCGGCGACGCGCACCGCGTCGCCCGGCGTCGCGTTGTCGTCGCGCGAGATCACTTGGAGCTTCTTGCCGAGCACGCCACCCGCGGCGTTCACTTCTTCGACCGCCAGCTCCCAGCCCTTCTTGTAGGGTTCGAGGAACGCCGGCTGTGCCTTGTAGCTGTTGAGCTCGCCGATCTTGATCGTGTCCTGGGCGAGCGCCGCGTGGCCCGCGAGGGCAAACGCGGCGGCGGCAATGAGGGGCTTGAACATGGTGATGACTCCGGTGGATAGGGTACGGCGGGCGCTCAGGCCGCGATGTCGGACGACTGAATGCGTTTCACGCCAGCCTTCTTCATGTTCGCCCAGGCGGCGCCCAGCGACCCGTTCAGGTCGATGCCGCGGCATGCATCTTCGATCACGCTGGCTTTGAAGCCGGCCTTGCGCGCATCGAGCGCCGTCCAGGCGACGCAGAAATCGGTGGCCAGGCCGCAGACGTAGACCTCGTCGATGGCGCGCGCTTTCAGATAGCCCGCCAGGCCGGTGGTGGTTTTGCCGTCGGCCTCGGTAAATGCCGAATAGCTGTCGGTGTCTTTGCGAAAACCCTTGCGGATCACGAGCTGCGCGGTCGGCAGCGACAGGTCTTTGTGTAGCGCCGCATCGGCCGAGCCCTGCACGCAGTGGTCGGGCCAGAGCACCTGCATGCCGTAGCGCAGTTTGGTCGTCTCGAACGGCTTTTTGCCGGCGTGGCTGGTCGCAAACGACGCGTGGCCGGCGGTGTGCCAGTCTTGCGTCACGACGACGTTGGCAAACGCCGCGGCCAGTTTGTTGATGACCGGAACCACCTGCTCGCCGTCTTTCACCGGCAGCGTGCCGCCGGTGACGAAGCAGTTCTGCACGTCGACGACGATGAGTGCGCTCTTCGCACTGGGTTTGCCCGCAGCACCGGCGCGCAGGGGGAGGCTGGCCAAGCCGAGCGCGAACAGCGAGCCGGTCGCGCCGAGCAGGGATCTGCGTGAGGAGAAATACATCGCGTCGTTCATATTGGTTCCTTCGTGGTTGGCCTTGTGAAGTGAATGCGCCGGGGTGTTTTCGACCGCCTAGCGCTGCCCGTCGAACTTGGAAATCTGATCGACGCGCAACCCGCCGACGCGTTCGTGCGGGCGCGGTCCCGTCGTCATCGCCAGCACGAACATCATCTCGTGCTCGCGCGGCGCGTCAGCGATGCGCACTTCCACCGAATCGAAATGGCTGCGCACGTAGGCCGCGATGCGGTGGTGAATCGGGATGTCGATGCACGCGCCAGCCGCGCCGACCTTGGTGGTGGAGGGCACGATCGCGTGCGAGCCCTCGAGCAGATCGCGCATGCCGTAGCCGCCCGGCACATGCCAGAGCGCGCCATGCTCGAGCTCGCCGCCCAAGCCGATCAACGAGCCTTTGCCATAGGCCTGCACCGTGCCGGGCCCGCCGAGCGCGCTGATCAGCTGCTGCGCCATCGCCCGGCCGAGCGGTTTCAGCGCTTCCATCATCGGCGCAATGTCGGCCACGAACCGCCCCGCGTACGGATTGCGCAGCACCGCGGCGATGCTGCCACGCTTCAGCGGCGCGGTTGCGCGCGCACCACCGTCGTGCCACACGTCTTCCACGCTGAGCACGCACTTGCGCACGTTCACTTCGGGCAGCGTGGCGGTGGCGGCGAACAACATCGGTCAGGCTCCAGCAAGCGCCACGCGCTGCGGCTGTGGCATGGGCCCCAGTATCGGGCTTGCCGAGACCGGTGGCGACGGGTGAAAGCCCCGAGCCGGGCAGCGCACGAGCTGGCCTTGCAGGCACAGCGCCGCGCCGGCGATGCGCCCGGCGGCGAGTTCGCGCTCGGCGACACGCGCGCCCGCGGCCAGCGCCCGGGCGACGGCGCCGGGCTCCAGTGCTGGTACGTCGACGGTGACCGGCAGCTCGCCCAAGTCGCTGTCGTCGCGCACGGCATTCGCAGCGGCGCGCACGATGCGCACATCGTCCACGTTCACGGCATTGGCGATCATCGTCGCCGCGGCGTCGGCCATCGCGGCGCTTGCGGCGAGCACGGTCACGCTGTCGGCGATGCCCAACGACAGGCTGCGGCCGCGCCAGCCCGAGGTCGCGACGCCGCGCACGCCACTGCCCGCTTCGATGCGGAAGTGGCCGTCGACGCCGCGCGCCGCTTCGTCGGGGTCGGGGTCGGGGTCGATCACCAGACCGACGTCGAAACTTTCGCCCGGCGCCAGGTGCAGCGCGATGTCGCCGCCGTTGTTCACATAGGCACGCCTGACACCCGGCCGCATGAAGCTTGCGATCAGCTCCTGCGCGACGCTGCCGGCCACGGCGGCCATGGGCGTGATGAACAGCGCCTGCGCCGCATACGGGAGGCAGGCCGCGACCATGCGCCGCGCGATCGGCCCTTGCAGCGCAAGCTCATGGCCCGGCGCGGCAGCAAGGTCGGTGCGCAGCAGCGGTAGCTCGGCCACCAGCTCGGCGAGCACGCCTTGAAAGCGCGTCCACGCCGCTTCGAGCGATTGCGCCAGCACGGCAGGTTCGCCATCCGCACCGATCACGCAATCGATCGGTCCATGATGGAAGTGCCAGCGGCCTCCCGAAAGCGGTTGGCGTTGCGCGCCGTTCATCGCGGGTGCACCCTGGCTCGGCCGTGCGGCTCCATGCCGCGCGCGGGTCGGCGTTGAACGTGCGTCATGGCCGCGCGCCCGCGTCGAGCGGCCAGGGATTGCCGGGTGCTGCGTCGATCAGCTTGTAGTCGCTCTGCGCGAGCAGGTCTTCGATGCGCCGCACGCGCTCCATGTGACCACCGAGCTGCCGGTAGTCGGTCATGCGCATCGTGAACTCGATCGGCGAGACGATCGCCGGCGTGGGCACAAAGCCGAAGCTGTTCGCCGGCATGCGCGCCACGTCCACCATCACCGTGATGCCGCCGCCCGGCCACACATAGACCGGCGCGCCGCCGCAGGTCACGTTCACCAGCAGTTGCTTGATCGACTGCGTGAGCCGCACCGGGTTGTCGGTGACACCGGCGCGCAGCGACCCGCCGGCGCCGGCCACATACAGCACGCTCGCCAGCGACGGTTCGCAGTTCTCGCCGATGCGTTCCACCACGCGCCGCACGGCCTCGGGCATGGGCGCGGGTTGCGGCACGAGCTGGTCGTCGAGCACGAAGTAGGCGTGGTCTTCGCCGGTGGTGGACACCATCAGCAAACGCAAGCCCGGCCGCGCGTGCTTCGGGTCCCAGGCCTCGATGATCGAGAGAGGCTCCGTGATGTCGGTGCCGCCCCAGCCCGAGCCGGGGTTCGCCACCTGAAAGTAGCGCCCCGGCGTCGACTTGCGCCCGCGCAGCCGCACACCTGTGGCCGGCATGTCGAGGCACTTGCCGGCCTGGTGTTCCGAGAGCACACCGGTGATGTGGTCGTCGATCACGATCACTTCGTCGACATGGCCGAACCACTGCTGCGCAAAGATTCCGATCGTCGCCGAGCCGCAGCCGACGCGCATGCGTTGTTCCTCGACGCCGTTGACGATCGGCGCCTTGCCGGCTTGCACCGTGAGCGCCGCGCCGCCCTCGATCTGCAAGTCAACCGGTTGCTGATTGCCCAGCGCCATCATCATGTCGCAAGCCACCTTGCCTTCGCGCTTCGAGCCACCGGTGAGGTGGTGCACGCCGCCGAGCGACAGGAACTGCGAGCCGTACTCGATCGTCGTCACATGGCCCACCGCTTCGCCCTTGTGGCGGACCGTCGCCTGCTCCGGGCCGAGGTAGCGGTCGGTGTCGATCTTCACCTTGAAGCTGCAATAGCTGAAGATGCCTTCCGTCACCACAGTCACCATGTCGACGCCGCGCTGCAACGAGGCGATGATGAAGGGCGCGGGTTTGTAGTCGGGATAGGTGGTGCCGGCACCGATGCCGCTGACGAACACCGGCGCGTCGTTCAGCAGCTCGCCGCTCCACCCCTGCTTTGCCGACGCCCACTCGACCAGTTCCGCGCCGGCTCGCTTGACCAGGTGCACGTTGTCCAGCCGCGCGAGTTGGCCGTTCACGTTGCCATAGCGGTCGCACGCGCCGAGCTTGCCCGGGCTGATCTGGCACAGCACCGGACACGCTTCGCAGCGCACCTTGTCTGCCCCCATGCGCTCGGGCGCGCGCGAGTGTTCGAGCACGACGGCGGGCGGCTCGACGCTCTGCCCGTCGGAGCGCGTGTCGATGGGGTGTTGGGGGTTCATCGGCCCTCACCCC
>JANOLA010000402.1:0-26990 GCA_031419535.1 Burkholderiales bacterium
AGCGGCACCGAGCCGGTATAGGTTTGATCGCGCTTGGCGACGACGAGCGTGCCGAGGAAAACGAAGCAGCCGACCAGCGCGCCCACGGCGAACAGGATCAGGCCGAGGTAAAACGACGGCGCGGCCATCATCGGCACGTACGACGTCATCATGACGCTCGAGCTGCCCTGGAACACGGCAACGTTGTTCGTGACGGCACCGATCAGCATCAGCGCGAACGCCAGCCAGGCGAGGTTCGGCGTCGCGAGGCGACAGCGCAGCAAGGTGGACGAACAGAAGTACAGCACCGCGATCTCGAAGAAGATGATCCAGAAGATCAGCATGTCGATGCCGTGTGCCGTGAGCACTTGGTAAAAGGTGTCGGCCTCCAGCCAGTGCACGGCGGGCCAACGCGTCAGCGTCACGCCGATCGCGAGAATTCCGCCGATCAGCAGGAACACCACCGCCGCCACGGCGTTGGCGAGCATCAGCTTCTCGGCATTCGCTTCGAATTGCAGCCCCGAGCGCGGGCAGGTCCGGTAGGTTGTAGCCATGGTCGTGCCCTCATCCATTATTTGACGTACAAGCGGCCGACCATCGTGTGATGGTTGATGCCGCAGTATTCGTTGCACACCACCGAGTAGGTGCCGGCCTGGTTCGGCGTCACCGTCACGACATGCTCGTAACCCGGCACGACCTGGATGTTGATGTTCGCCGGCTGCAGCGAGAAGCCATGGTTGTAGTCCATCGAGGTCAAGTGCAACTTGTAGGTCTTGTCTTTTTCCAGCTCGAGGATCGGCCAGAAATTCCACAGCCTGGCAATCAGATAAACATCGCTGCCCGCAGGCGGCGCGACCACCGGCACCTTGTCGGCGGTCTCGGTGCGCACCGTGTACTTGTCGACCATCGCCTGCGCCTTCGCCGAGAACTTTTCCGGCGTCGTCTTGTAGGTCTCAGTCGACAGGTTTTGGCGGCCGTAGACATGCCAGCCGACCATCATGAAAAACATCACCATGCACCAGATGAAGGCGATGGCGATCCAGGTGCCTTCGACACGGTCGAGCGGGTGTTTCCACCACAGGCGTTCGGCAGGGGGAAGGATGGCACTCATGGGGTGTCCCTCTTGTTGATTGGGTGCAAGGCCGCGTGGCCTACTTGGCCAGCGGAATCGTCAGGATGTCGATCACACCCCACAGCGTGTACACGATCATCGGCACCATCACGCCGAGGAACAGCAGCAGAAACGGGTTGTCGAGCAGTTGCTGCATCCACGGAACGGGTTCGCTGTCCTGGGTCATCTTGCTCATGGGGTGTCTCCTGGTTCGGGTGGCTGCGGCTCGACGTGCCGCAGCGGCCACTTTGGCTGAACTCATTCTGCTGAGGTGTCGAGCGTTCCGACTTGATCTGGCACAAGAAAGCCAGCGGTTTTGCCGAGCCACGTTGACCGCCGCAGCGCACGCACACCGGCTCGCGATACGATTCGCGCCGCGATGAACCCCACTGACCGCGACACCGACCGCGACACCGACCGCGACACCGACCACAACACCGACCGCCGACTCCTGCTGTTGCGCCGCCTTGCGGGGGTGTGCGCGGCGCTGCTGCTGGCGGTGACGTCGCTAAGCGCCTACATCCGCCTGTCCAACGCCGGGCTGGGCTGTGCCGACTGGCCGCGCTGTTATGGGCAGAACCTGCGCCAGTCGCAGCAGGGTGTTCCGGTCAGCGCCGAGGCGCAGACCGCCACCGCGGGGGCGCGGCTCGTGCACCGCGTGGCGGCGACGCTCGCGCTGTTGCTCGTCGTGACGATGCTCATGGTGTGCTTTGGCTCGCAACCGCTGTTGCGAAGCGAAGGAGGCATAACGCTCGTGTTGCTCGGCCTGGCGCTGTTTCTGGCCGTGCTCGGGTTCTGGAGCAGCGCTGCGCGCGTGCCCGCGGTCACGCTGGGCAACTTGCTGGGCGGCTTTGCGATGCTGGCCTTGTGCACCCGGCTCGCCGTCGCCGGCGTGCCGCAACGCGTGCCAGTTCGCGCGCTGCGGCTGCGCATTGGGGTGGTCGCCGCTGGGCTGCTGCTGATCGCCCAAATCGCACTCGGCGGCATGCTCAGCGCTTCGTATGCGGCGTTGAGTTGCAGCGGCTGGTGGGATTGTCTTGCGGCGGCGCAGGGCGTCGGCTGGGACACGCTGAACCCGTGGCGCGAGCCGGTACTGAGTTCGCTGCCTTCCGTCAACGCGGACGGCGCGTTGCTGCACGCGTTGCATCGCGGTCTGGGTGTTGGGCTGGTGCTGGTGATGCTGCCCTTGGCTGCATCGGCGCTACGCCGCGGCGAGACGAGGCGCGCCACGGCGCTGCTCGTGTTGCTCGTGGCTCAGGGTGCGATTGGGTGGATGATGACCCAGCAGTCGATGCAACTCCAGTTTGCGATGCTGCACAACCTGGTTGCCGCGGCCCTGCTCGCCGCGCTCGTGCTCCTTTTTTGAGCCGCCGCGGCGAAGCGACTTGCCCACCCCAGCCGACGCGAGCCGCCGCGGCTTGACGCCGATCAAGCCGCGAGCGCCACGCCGGTTGGACAATTCGCGCATTCCAACATCCGCAGGAAGCCCCAGTGGAAGCCCGCAGCTTCGACTTGCCCCGCTATCTCTCGGTTCTGCCGCTGTTCAACGAGATGAGCGCGCCCGAACTGCAGCGCATGGCCGAGGGCAGTCATTTGCGGCGCCTGGGCCGCGGCGACATGGTGTTTCGCGTCGGCGAACCTTGCGCTGAATTCCACATCACCGTGATCGGGCAAGTCAAGCTGTTCGCGATCTCGGCTGCCGGCCAAGAAAAAGTAATCGAACTCGTCGGCCCGGGCAACACGTTCGCCGAAGCGCTGATGTTCACCGGCAGGCCCTACATCGTCAGCGCGCAGGCGCTCACCGACACATTGCTGCTGAGCGTGTCCAAACAAGCCGTGTTCGCCGAAATCGGCATCGACCCGAACTTCGCGCTGCGCATGCTCGCCGGAATTTCGCGCCGCCTGCACGGCCTGGTGCACGACGTTCAGGCCTACGCGCTGCACAGCGGGTTGCAGCGCGTGATTGGCTACCTGCTGCGCGACGTCGACGGTGCGAACGGCGCGTGCAGCAGCGCGGTGACGGTATCGCTGCCGGTCAGCAAGGCAACCATCGCCTCGAGGCTGTCGCTGACGCCGGAATATTTCTCGCGCGTGCTGCACGAGCTCGAATCGGCGGGGCTGATCGAGATCGACAAGCGCGATATTCGGATCCTCGATTCGAAGCGTCTCGCGGCGTATCAACCATCGCCCACGGGATGAGGGTTGATACGCGCGACGAGCCGGCGGGAGCGATGATCCTCACCTTGTTGCAGCAGGACGGCGTCGCGTCAATGTGACGTCCCCTCCGAACGGTTGATCTTGTTCCAGACGTTGTATTTGCCCACCGGCTTGTTCATCTTCAGGCGTTTCACTTCCTTGAATGTCACCGCGTCGTAGACGATCAAGGCGCCGTCGTTCTCCCACAGGCTCGCGAGCGCGTAGCGGCCATCCTTCGTGAACTCGATGTGCGCCAGCGTGCGGCCGGGCTCGCGCACCTGCGCCACAGCTTCGAGCATGCGCTTGTCGATGATCGTCAGCGTGTCTTTGGCAGTGGCGCTCATCATCGAGTCGGTCCAGGCGTAGCGCGAGTTCTCGTGGCTGCGCAGAAAGAAGCCCGGGCCCGGCGTAGGGATCGTGGTCAACGTGGTCCAGGTCTTCATGTCGATCACGTCCAGGGCCCCATCCTTGAGGTTCGGGCTCGCCATCAGCGTCGTGCCGTTCCAGGCGAACGTGATTCCCGAGCCGAGGTGCGGCATGCCGGCGATCGGCAGCGTCGCGATCCGGCGCCGCACGTCGAGGTTGATCACTTGCGCACTGGGCCGGCTTTCCGCATTCGGCGCGGCGCCGGGCTCGGCAGGCTTCGCACGCGTCGCGCCGAGCACGTGGATGTAGCCCTGGTCGAAGAAGAAGTCGTCGAGCGGCTCATCGAGGCGCGTGCGTTTCACGCCGAGGAAGCCACGCGTCGGAATGCCTTCGCCCATTCGGTAGTCGTGCACCAGGCCTTCGAAGATGTCTTCGGCCTTCGGGTCGTAGGAGATCTCCCACAGCTCGGCGATGTCTTTCAGCGCGACGATGAAGCTTCTGCGCGGCGCGGCGTCGTAGACCGCCGAGACGCGCGAACTCTGTTTGGCGTCGAGCGTCGTCGCTGGAATCGTCTTCACCAGGTTCAGCTCGGCGTCGAACAGTGCCAGCGTGTGCGGGAAATAGTTCGCTGCCAGCACCCAGCGGCCGTCGCCGCTGACCGCGACATTTCGCGTGTTCAGCCCGGCGCGTACCTCGGCAACGATCTGCAGATTCCACAGGTCGTACTTCGTGATCCAGCCGTCGCGCGAGCCGAAGTAGACAAATCGCCCGTCGGGCGTGAACTTCGGCCCGCCATGCAACGCGTAGCGGCTGGGGAAGTGATGGATCGGCTCGAAGCGGTCGCCATCGACGAGCGACACATGGTGGTCGCCGCCTTCGACGACGACGAACAGGTTCATCGGATCGGCCTTCCACCGCGGCTTGTTCGGCAACCTGGCCGCATCGGCAGTCACGACGCGCGATGCGCGGATGTCGGCTTCGGCCCACACCGGGGCCGGGCTGACGGGGGTGTAGATCCATGAGGAGAGCGCGGCGATCTGATCGGGTGCCAGCTTGTCGTGAAAGCCCTGCATCTGCGTCGCGATCCGGCCCTGCGTGATGACCTTCAATGCCTCGGCGCGGCGCAGCCGCTCCAGACTCTCGGGCAACAGCGCCGGGCCCATCGCGCCGGTGCGGTTCGCGCCATGGCAGGCAGCGCAGTGCTGCTGGTACAGAACATCGGGTTCGGCGGCGCGCGCCAAGTCCGCGCCCATCAGCACCAGACCCGCGGCGAGCGTGAAACGACAGGTGAATTCAAACAGGGCGCGCATGCTCAATCCTCACGTGGGTGAACGGCGTGATCCGCACGCGTTCGGCTGTGGTGGTGCAACCGATCTCTGCATCGTCGAGATAACAACCCGGGTCCTCGGCCCAGGCATTGCCGGTGACCTGCTGGGCGCGCACGCGCGTATTGCCGGCGCAGATGTCGAGGTGCATGCACTGTGCGCAGCGCCCTTGAACCGGGCGCGGTTGCGCTTTCAAGCCAGCCATCAAGGGCTCGCTGGTGTCGGCCCAGATGGCAGAGAACGCTCGGCTCCGCACATTGCCCAGCGTGTGATGCCACCACATCGTGTCGGGGTGCACGTTGCCGAGGTTGTCGATGTTCGCCACATTCACGCCGCTCGAATTTCCGCCCCAGGCGACGAGGTGTTCGCGCACGCCGTCGTGCCATTGCGGGAAGCGCCGTTGCACCCATTGCAGCAGATACGGTCCGTCGGCGTCGTTGTTGCCGGTCACATACTCTTCTTGCCGGTCTTCCCACGCCGCCTGCCACGCACGCTCGAACAGCAGGTCGAGTGCGTCGCGCGTGGCAACGAACCGTGCGTCCTTCGCGCGGTGGATGTTGCCGCGGCCGGCGTAGTTCAGGTGCGAGAAGTAGAACTTCGGCACCTGCTCGTCGCGCATCAACTGCAGCAGCGCGGGCAGGTCGTGCGCGTTGAGTGCCGTCATCGTGAAGCGCAGGCCGACCTTGACGCCGCGCTCGACCAGCAACCGCACGGCAGCCAGGCTGCGCGCGAATGCGCCGTCCAAGCGTCGGAACTTGTCGTGTGTCGCAGCCAGGCCATCCAGGCTGATGCCGACGTAGTCGAAACCCGCAGCCGCCACGCGGTCAGCCATGGCAGCGTCGATCAAGGTGCCGTTCGTCGACAGGCCGACGTAAAAGCGCATCGCCTTGGCGCGCGCGGCGATCACGAACAGGTCGGGCCGCAACAGCGGCTCGCCGCCGGAAAGGATCAGCACTGGAACTCGATACGCCTTCAAGTCGTCCATGACTTCGCAAACCTCGGCCGTGCTCAACTCGCCTTCATAGTCATGGTCTGCCGACAGCGCATAACAGTGCTTGCACGTCAGGTTGCAGCGACGGATCAGGTTCCAGATCACGACGGGGCCGGGCGGCCGCACCTGCCGCGCCTGCGCCATGACGCCGTGCCGCTGCGCGTCGGCAATGAGGCGCATGAACTGGCTGATGCGAAACATGGGGCTAATCCTCCACCAGGCGCAGGCCTGTCTTCTTCAGGATCGCGCTCGAATACAGCACGTCGTCGGCGCGGCAAGCGTCGCCGAGCAAGGCGCGCACCTGTTGGCGCTGGCGCTCGACTTCTTCGCGCGAGCGGCCGTGCAACATCGCGAACAGGTTGTAGGGCCAGCGCGGCAGTTCGCGCGTTCGCCGATAACAATGGCTCACGCCGGGCAATGCGCCGACCATCGCGCCGAGTGCGTCGACGCGTGCGTCGGCTACGTCCCACACCGTCATGCCATTGGCCACAAACCCGAGCCGGTAGTGATTCGGCACCGCGCCGATGCGACGGATGAGGCCGCGCTTCAGCATCTGCGCAAAGCGCTCGCGCACCGCTTCGCCGCTCACGCCGAGCATCGCGCCGACTGCCTCGTAAGGGCGCGGCACGAGCGGCAGGCCGCTTTGCGTGGCGGCGATCAGGCGGCGGTCGAAATCAGCGATTGCCACTTGTGCCACCTTCACCCACCTGGCCCATCGGCAGGCGCAATTCGACGAAATACTCGCGCTCCTTCGGGAACGCGTGCACCGGCAACCCGGTCAGCTCGGCGATCCGGGCCAACACGGCGCCGCACCGAGCTGCCGACTCGCAAGCGACGACAAACCACATGTTGAAGGCATGTTCGCGCCGATAGTTGTGCGCCACTTCGGGAAGGGCGTTGACCAGCGCGGCGACTGCGGCGAAGCGCTCCGGCGGCACCTCGAGCGCGGCGAGCACGAACTGCCCGCCGGCGGATTCGATCTGGTACAGCGGGCCGAAGCGCGTCAGCATGCCTTGCGCGAGCAGCTGGCGCAGGCGCTCCAGAACCTCGTCCTCGTCGATGCCGAGTTCGGCGCCCACGACAGCGAACGGATGGTCGGTCAGCGGCAGATCGCCATGCAGCCTCTTGACCAAGAGCGCGTCGGTGGCCTCGAGGCCCAGGCTGGGCTCAGCGTGCGTCATGCCATTTGTCCTGGCGTGCGTCGCGGAAGTAGCTGGCCCCGGTTTGCTTGAAGCGGCGCCGGCTGAACAGCACCGCTCGCGGCTGGCCGGCGAGCGCGCAGCGTGCAATCGCCGCATCGATGGCACCGTGCACGGCAGCGCGGTCGCGGCCATGCACCATGCAGTACAGGTTGTACGGCCAGCCGGTGGCGCGTTCGCGCCGGTAGGCCAGCGTCACGCCGCGCTGGCCGGCCAGGGATGAGCCGCAGGCATCGACCCGGGCGTCGGGAACGTCGAACACGGTCATGGCGTTGTGCGTGAAACCGGCTTCATGGTGGCGCACGATCACGCCGAAGCGGCGCAACGTGCCTTGCCGCAACCAGCGCCGCAGCGTGCCCAGCACATGCTCGCGGCTTTGCCGCAACGCGCCCGCCCACACGTCGTAGGGCTGCCGCACGAAGGGCACTCCACCCTCGAGCAGCGCCGCCAGCGCGGCGTCGGCCTCGAGCACCGGCAGACTATCCGGCGGATTCGCTGCGCCACAAACGGCGAGCTGATCGCGCAGGTCGAAACCGAGGTCGATTCGGTACGCGCGTTGCATCGGCAGGCGCAGCGCGATGCAGCCGGTGTGTGCCTCCAGCGCGTCCACCGAGCGCTTCAGCGCCGGGGCATCGCGACCGGTGATCACGAACCACAGGTTGTAGTGGTGTTCACGTTCGTAGTTGTGGTTCACGCCGGGGTCTGCCGAGACCATCGCAGCGACTGCCTCGAGCCGCTGCGGCGCGACCGAAAACGCGCACAGCAACGCCGCGCCGCCGGCGCCGGCGCCCCAGACGCCGCCGATGCGGCTGATCGCGGCGTCGCGCAGCAAAGCGCGGTAGTGCTCGATGACTGCCGCCTCACTCGCGTCGCAAGACCTGCCGATCGCGGCAAAGGGTGCAGCGACGAGCGGGAAGTCGCGCTGCCAGTCGTTCAGCAGCGCGAAGCGCAGGTCCGGGCGAGTGGCCATGTCCACGTTAGAACCCCATGCGCGCGGCGCGGCTCGTGAAGAACACCCCGCTCGGTGAATCGATGTCGAGCAGCGCCAGTGTCTCGAAGCGCCGCGTGTCGATCACCGACACCCGGTTCGCGTCGCGCGAGCTGATCCACACCGCCTCGCCGCGCGGTGTGAATTCCATGTGCAGCACCGCCTTGCCCGGCCACAGCGTGCGCACGATGCGGCGCGACTGCGTATCGATGACCTGCACGCGGTCGTAATCGGGAATCGCGAAGTTGACCCAGACCTGGCGCCCGTCGGGCTGCGCCATCACGAACACCGGCTGGCCGGCGACCGGGATGCGGCCCACTTCCTGCCATGTCGCGGTATCGACCACCAGCACCTCGTGGCGTCCGATCGCCGGCAGGTAGGCATGGCGACCCGCCACCGCCCAGCCGCGCAGGTGCGGCATCTTGTACACCGGCAACGCCTGTTCGCCCCGGCCGTAGCCGGCGAGGATGCGGCGCGCGCGCGGCACCTCGTCCCACAGGTCGACCAGCGCCAGCCCGTCTTCGCCGAACAGCCCCGCGATGTAGTGCCTGCCGTCGGGCGTGATCAGTGCGTCGTAGGGCTGGCGGCCGATGCCGTCGAGCTTGAGCACCGAGGGTTGGCTACGCTGCGACACGTCGGCGATCCAGATCGCGTCGGCGTCGAACAGGGAAAAGATGAAACGCTGGCCCGGCAGGTCGGCCAGGCCGACGACGCGCGAGCGTTTGCCCGGCGCGAATTCGGCCGGAATATCGGCCACCGGCGCCAGAGTCTGCGCGTCGAACACCTTCACGCCGCCGGGCGCGTAGTTCTGCGCCGCGACCAGCCGGCCATCCTGCGAGATCGCGCCGCCGATCGAATTGCCGGCCTGCATCACGCGCGCCTCAATCCGACATGCGAGCAGATTCACCTTCGTCAGCGCACCGTCGCGGCCGAACACGTAAGCGCTGGCGCCGTCGCGCGAGAACACCATCGACGCGTGCGACAAGTCGCCCAGCCCCGTGACCTCTGAGAGCAGCGTGCGCGAACTGGTGTTGACCACGCTCAGCGCGCCGCGCGCGCGTTGCACCACGACACCCAGGTCACCTGTCCCCGTGGGCGCCGTCGCCGCCGAGGCCGGCGCGGGAAGCGCACAGCCTTGCAACAGTGCCGGGCTGGCCACAGCAAGCCCAGCGCCGAGAAAGAATCGCCGTCTCATGGTGCGATCCGGGTTTGCGCAGGCAGGCCCTGCACCAGTTGCTCGGCGATCCACAACGCCTCAGCTGCGCTCATGAAAATCCGCCACGGCGGCATCGGCGTTCCCGGACGGCCGTGAAAAATGCTGGCGGCCAGCCCGTCCACCGGTTTGTCGAACAAGGCCTCGCGGGTCAGCGCTGGGCCCAGGCCGCCGGTCAGAAGCAGGCCGTGACACGCGCCGCAGTCGTGGCGCACCATGCGCAGCAACTCGCGTTGGCGCTGCGGCAGCGGGTCCGCCTCGGCGCGCGCGCCGCACGCCAGGGCCACGGCTATCGCGCCGAATGTCAGGATCGCGGCGAGTCGCCGCTTGATGAACTCAGATCTCACGCTGCTTCCGTTCCGGTTCGCAGCCGATGTTCATCGAGTCGGTCACGTTAGCCTTTGAACTGGATCAAGAAAGCAGCGGCTTGGCGGCACGGCGTGCATGCCGGCGCAGGCGCGGCCGTCGGTCATTGCATCAATACACGTCGTGCTGCGTGTTGTGGACATTGAAGTGGCCGGTCGGCGTGACCAGCCGCGGGTCCTTGATCACGGCCTTCAACTTCAGCGTCTTGTCGTCGACGATGACCAGCGCGCTCTGCTTGTTCTTCGCCGACCAGACCGCGAACCAGACTTCGTCGCCTGCCTTGTTGTATTCGGGCTGCACGACGCGCCTGGCGCCATCGTCGGTGATGCCGGCCCAATCGCCGATCGGCAGCACGGTGTAACCCTTGTCCAGGCTTCTGATGTCGAACACCGCCGCTGACTGCGAAATCTTCGGGTCCGGGTTGAGCGGTGTGTCGACGTACAGATGCTGCGACTTCGGATGGCTCTTCAGGAACAGCGAGCCTCCGCCCTGGCCCTTGAGCGTTTGCACGACCTTGAAGGCCTGCTCCTTGTGCTTGACGGGGTCTGTGCCGATCAGGGAAATGGTCTCGTCGCCCAGGTGGCCGGTCGACCAGACGGGGCCGAACTTCGGGTGCACGAAGTTGGCGCCACGCCCCGGGTGCGGGATCTTGCCGACCTCGGTGAGCGCCGCGAGCTTGCCATGCTTGGCGTCGATCGCCGCGATTTTGTTGCTCTGGTTCGCCGCGACCATGAAGTAACGCTTGCTCGAATCCCAGCCGCCGTCGTGCAGAAACAGTGCCGAGCCGATCTCGGTGATTCGCAACGCATCGAGGTTCGAGTAGTCCACCATCAGCGTCTTGCCGGTCTCCTTGACGTTGACGAGGAACTCGGGCTTGAAGTGCGATGCGACGATCGAGGCGACACGCGGCTCGGGGTGGTATTCCTGCGTGCCCACCGTCATGCCGCGCGTCGCGACGATGCGCAGCGGCTCGAGCGTGTCGCCCTTCATGATGACAAACTGCGGCGGCCAGTAGGCGCCGGCGATCACCAGCTTGTCGGTGTAGTCACCCAGCGGCCCCTTGTACTTGCTGCTGTCCACCGAGCGCGCCTCCAGGCCGATGCGCACCTCGGCGACGTTGTCGGGCGTGGGCAGCCACAGGTCGATCATGTTGATCTTGGCGTCGCGCCCGATCACGAACAGGTAGCGCCCCGACGCCGACGTGCGCGTGATGTGCACCGCGTAGCCGGTCTTGACGATGTTGATGATCTTCTTGCTGTCGCCGTCGATCAGCGCCACCTCGCCGGTGTCGCGCAGCGTCGTCGAAAAGATGTTCGAGATGTTGTAGGCGTTCATCTTCCTGGTCGGCCGTTGTGCCGGCGGGACGATGACCTTCCACGTCGCCTTCATCTGCTCCATGCCGAACTCGGGCGGCGTGGGCGGGTCCTGCTGCACGTAGCGCGCCATCACGTCGACAGTTTTCTCGTCCATCTCGCCCGAGGTCAGCCAGTTCGGCATTCCGGCGGGCGAGCCGTAGGCGATGAAGACCTTTAGGTACTCGGTGCCCTTGGCGGTGGTGAGGTCGGGCGTCAGCGGCTTGCCGGTCGCGCCCTTGCGCAACACGCCGTGGCAGCCCGCGCAGCGCTCGAAATAGGTTTTGCGGCCGAGGTCGAATTCGGCCAGCGTCATCGGCGGCGCCTTCGGATTCGTGCTCTGGTACATCGGCTGGTCGGCCAAGGGCGAACTGCCCGCCTGGTAGTTCATCTCAGCGGGGGTGACGCCCTTCTTGTCTTGCGCCAGCGTCGACATGGCAAGACCGACCAGCAGGATCGCGACGAGTCGAGGAAGTGGATGCGTGCTCATGGTTGGAACCTCCGTTGGGGGTTGGCGTCACGGCGTGACGTCGATCTGCCCCTTCATCTCAGGATGCGGGCCGCAGCTGTAGGCAAAACTGCCCGGTTGGTCGAACCTGCGTTGCCACGACTCGCCGGGGAAGAAACGCTCGCTCTCGAAGCCGCCGGGTCCGGTGAACAGGATCGAGTGCGTGGTGCGTTTCTCGTTGTTGAGCCACTTCACCGTCGTTCCCACCTTGATCTTCAGCGCGGCGGGAACGTACTTGTAGTCCAGGATCGCGACCTCGACCGTCTGCGCCGCTGCGGCGAAGGCGATGACGCCGGTCAGCAGCGCGGCAACGATCCGCCGGCACACGGTGCGACGCTTCATGCGCTGCTCACGGGCTGGTCGCAGGAGGGGCTGACCGTGCCGCTCACTGCTTGGCCGCGGCGATGTCGGCCTTCGCGTCGATGCCAAGCGTGTAGCCCAGCGACACGTGGTGGAAGCGGCCGCTCGTGTGGTCGTCGTGGATCGCGAAGCCGAAGTTGACGGTCTTGCCGGAGGTCAGAGCGACGTCGCCTTCGCCCCCAATCAACTTGCGCGTGAACGTGACGACCCATTCGTCGCCCTTCTTCTCGCCCTTCGCCTCGAGCAGCGCCTTGCCGCCTTCCATGACACGTTTGTCGGCGACATGGCCGTCGAACTTCATCCCCTTCGCTGTCCACTGCACCAGGTCGTAATACACGCCGCTGCCGAGGTTTCCGTCCTTGACATACTTGGTCTTCTTGTCGTCCTTGGCGTCGGGCATGGTTCGCGCGTCGCTGTGGCACGCCTCCCAGCAGCCCGACAGGTTGGCCCCGGGGATCTTGTTGTCCTCGAGCATGAAGGCGAGCTTGACCGCGTTGTCCTTGTCCATCTTGTCGGCGCCCCCTGGAGGCTGCTTCCAAGTGAAGCGCAGGTACAGGTTCGCGCCGTCGTGCGCGGCCTGCACGTTCACGGCAATCGAGCCGGCCTTGCCCTTGATCGGCTTGGGCTCGATCTTCTGGCCGAGCGCCATCTTCTTGCCCATGTCGGCTGCTTCGTCGTGATGGCAACTCGCGCAACTCTCGCCCTTGCGCATGGCGCGTGCGCCGCCGTGCTCGGTGCCCTTGGTGACCCATTCCAGCGGCGAGACGCCGGGATAGAAAACGGTGATGCTGCGGCCTGTCACCTTGCCCCAATCGGGCGGTGCGGCGTTCGCCGACGAAAGGGCCAGGGCGATCGCGCCGGCGAGAAGGTGCATGGGTTTGAATTTCATGATGCTCAGTCCTCTTCCTTCATGCCGGCGGGTTTTTGGTGGGCAATGCCCTTGTGGCAAACGATGCACGTGTCGTTGTTTTTCGCAGCGAGTTCGTGCGACTTCTTGGCGCGCGGCTTTTGCTTCTCGGCGTCCATGCTGACCAGCGAATGGCAGTTGCGGCATTCCAGCGAGTCGTTCGCCTTCATGCGTGCCCATTCGCGTTCGGCCAGCGTCAGGCGGTGCGCCTCGAACTTCTCGCGCGTGTCGATGCTGCCCACGACCTTGCCGTACAACTCGCGCGTGGCCTGGATCTTGCGCAGCATCTTCGGCCCCCACTCGCGCGGCACGTGGCAGTCGGGACAGGTGGCACGCACGCCGGTGCGGTTGTTGTAGTGGATCGTCTTCTTGTACTCGGCGTAGACGTTGAGCCGCATCTCGTGGCAGCCGATGCAGAAGGTCTCGGTGTTGGTGGCCTCGACGATGGTGTGAAAGCCACCCCAGAAGATCACGCCGGCGAGGCCACCAAGCACGAGCAAGGTCGCCAGCGAGTACTTCGTCGACGGCCGGCGCAGCCGTTGCCAGAGGCTGCCGCCGGCAGCTGGATTCGGGTTGTTCATGTCCGTGCGGCAGTGGTCAATAGATGTCGTGCTGCGTATTCCAGACGTTGAACTTGCCGGTCGGCGTGATCATCTTCGGATCGGTGATCACCTTCTTGAGCTTCAGCGTCTTGTCGTCGTAGACGACGATCGCCGACTGGTCGGTCTTGCCGCCCCACAGCGAGATCCAGACTTCGTCGCCTTTTTCGTTGTATTCCTGGTGCACCGCGCGACGCAGCGCCTTGGTCACCGGCAGCCCGGAGTCCTTGGCGACATCGATGCGCACCGGCGGTTTGCTGAGATCCTTGATGTCGAAGACGTAGTTCACCTCAGCGTTCTCGCGCTCGGGATTCATCGGCATGTCGGCCCACAGGTGCGTCGACTTCGGATGCGTCTTGACGAACAGGTTGCCCGCACCGGGCATGACCAGTTCTTCGACGACCTTCCAGTTGTATTGCTTGAACTTCGCGTCGGCCGGCTTGTCCGAAGCGGTCGAAATCAGCGACACCACCGCGCCGCCCAAGTGGCCGGTGGCCCAGACCGGGCCGTATTTCGGGTGCACGAAGTTGGCGCCACGGCCCGGGTGCGGGATTTTCTTGGTGTCGATCAGCGCCGCCAGCTTGCCGGTCTTGGTGTCCACCGCCGCCACCTTGTGCGAGGCGTTGGCCGCGACCATGAAGTAACGCTTGCTCGCGTCGAAGCCGCCGTCGTGCAGGAACTTGGCCGATTCGATCGTCGTCGTCTTCAGGTTCTTGATGTCGCTGTAATTCACCAACAAGATCTGCCCGGTCTCCTTGACGTTGACGACCCACTCGGGCTTGATGTGCGAGGCGACGATCGAGGCCACGCGCGGTTCGGGGTGGTATTCGCCGTCGACCGTCATGCCGCGCGTGGAGACCACCTTCAGCGGCTTGAGCGTGTCGCCTTCCATGATCGAATACTGGGGCGGCCAATAGCTGCCGCCGATCAGGGACTTGTCTTCGAAGCCCTTGAACTTGGAGGTTTCCACCGAGCGCGCGTCCGAGCCCATGCGGATCGTCGCCACCGTGGTCGGCTTCTCGAACCACAGGTCGATCAGCGTCACCAGGCTGTCGCGGCCCACGGTATAGACATAGCGGCCGGAGAGCGACATGCGCGAGATGTGCACCGCGTAGCCGGTCTTCAGGATCTCCCAGATCTGCTTGGTGTCGCCGTCGATCAACGCCAGCTCACCGGTGTCGCGCAGCGTCACCGCGAAGACGTTCTTCAGGTTGACTTTGCTCAGTTGCTTCTTCGGCCGCTGATCGACCGGCACCAGCAGCTTCCAGCTCGACTCCATGTCCTTCAAGCTGAACTCGGGCGGCACCGGCGGCGTTTGCTGGATGTAGCGGGCCATGATGTCGATCTCTTCCTTGCTCAGGATGTCGTCGTAGTTCACCATGCCGCCGTCGGTGCCCAAGGCGATGATCTTGTCCAGCCGCGCAGTGCCCAGCTTGAGCGTGCCGCCCTCCTGCGTCGTGCCATCGGCGGCCTTCTTCGACCAATGCGGCTCTAAGTTCTTGCCGGTGGCACCTTTGCGCAGCACGCCGTGGCAACCGGCGCAGCGCTCGAAATAGATCTTCTTGCCGACTTCCAATTCGGCTGCGGTCATCGCCGGGGGCGAAGCGGTTTGCGCTGTGGTTTGCGCTGTGGTTTGCGCATTCGCACCGATCGCCAAGCCGGCCATCACAAACGCCGCCAAGCGGCTCGAGTGGGGTGTGGTCATCTCATGCTCTCCGTTGTTCGTGCCGCGCGACTGCTGCCGGTTCGGGCAGGCAGGCCCGCAGGTTTGCGGCTTGGGTTGATTTGCGAACGGCGCCATCTTCAATGGGTGAGCACGACTCCGCTTTGAACTGGATCAAGGTTGCGTGCGATGCACCGTTGTCAAAATCAAGCCCTGAAGCATGAAGTCACCCACGGAGAGACAACGATGAGCCTGCTGAACGAACCGCTTCATTTCAACCAGGCCACCGCGGTGGCGCGTGTCACGCTGGTCGGCGCCGGCCCGGGCGACCCCGACCTTCTGACCTTGAAGGCAGCCAAGGCGCTGCGCGCCGCGCGACTCGTGCTCTATGACCACCTGGTGGGCAAGGGGGTGCTCGACCTGGTGCCGCGAAGCGCCGACCGCATCTACGTCGGCAAGGAATCCGGTCACCACACACTCACGCAAGAGGGCATCATCGAATTGATGGTTCGACTGGCGCGCGCCGGCAAGCCGGTGTTGCGGCTCAAGGGCGGCGACCCGTTCATCTTCGGGCGCGGCGGCGAAGAGGCACAGGCGCTGGCGGCGCACGGCATCCCGTTCGAAGTGATTCCGGGGATCAGCGCGGCGCAGGGTGGCGCGGCCTGTGCGGGCATCCCTTTGACGCACCGCGACCATGCCGGCACGCTGGTGTTCGTTACCGGACATCAGCGCTGCGACGGCGACGCACGCAGCATCGATCTCGACTGGGCCATGCTCGCCAGGCCACGCCAGACCGTGGTGGTCTACATGGGCGTGAGCGCGCTGCCGACCATCTGCGCGGAACTCATGCGTCACGGGCTGCACCGCGAGACGCCCGCCGCGGTGATCGAGCGCGCCACCTTGCCAACCCAACGCACGCTGGTCGGCAGTTTGCAGACGCTGCCGACGCTGGCCTTGGTACACGGCGTCAAGTCGCCTGCGCTGATCGTGATTGGCGGGGTGGTCGGTCTGCACGCGCCACTCGGCGGCGCGCTCGCCGCGCACGCGCGCGCCGACAGCGTCAGCGCGTCGCTCGTCGGCGTGGCTTGAGCGGGCCTGGGCGACACAGGATCGCCCAGGCTCCTAGGCCTGGCCGCTTGGCGTTTACTTCGATGCCGCTGCCGGTGCGGCCGGCAGGCTCGATTGCTTCGCCGGCATCACAGCCGCGTCAATCTTCGGCGCGCCGATGTGCTGCTCGATCGCCGGCAGCGTGTGCGCGATGCCCTTGTGGCAGTCGATACAGGTTTGACCCTCGTTGAACGCCACCTGATGTTTGGTAGCAGAGCGCCGGTTCTGTTCGGCATAGTCCATGTAGGTGTAGTTGTGGCAATTGCGGCATTCCTGGCTGTCGTTGTGTTTCATGCGCGCCCATTCGCTGCTCGCCAGCGCCGCGCGCTTGGAGGCAAACTTCTCCGGCGTGTCGATCGAGCCGAGCATCTTGTGCCACAACTCGTTGCTCGCCTGGATCTTGCGCACGATCTTCGGCCCCCACTCCCTGGGCACATGGCAATCGGGGCAGGTGGCGCGCACGCCGGTGCGGTTCTGGTAGTGGATCGTGTTGCGGTACTCCACGTAGACGTTGTTCTTCATCTCGTGGCAGGAAATGCAGAACGACTCGGTGTTCGTCAATTCCATCGCCGTGTTGAAGCCGCCCCAGAACAGGATGCCCAGCACGAAAGCGATGCCCGCCGCGCCCGTGGCCAGGCCCCAGATCCAGGTGAGGAAGCCGCGTTGGCTGCCCTTCACCCCGGTCTTGGAATCGTTCTTCGGATCAAGCATGGTGCTTTACCTCGTTGGGGTCACTGCAAGCCGCGCGCGCGTTGAAACGTGTTCTCCACGAGCGCCTTGGCGTCGGTCTGCGCCACATGGCACGCAGTGCAGAAGTAGCGCCGCGGGCTGACGTTGTCGAGCTCCATGCCTTCGCGGTCACGAAAGTGCGTCAGGCCGACTTTGGTGGCACCCGCCGCGGCCGCCTTGGTCCACGCATGGCAGTCCATGCACTTGTTGAAGTTCTTCGTGATCTGGTAGTTCGAAGTAGTGTGCGGAATCAGCGGCGGCTGCTGCACGAAGTCGCGCGGCTGCGCAGCGTGGTCGCGCTCCTGGTGCGACGCCGTCGGTGGGTTGTCCTGTTTCAGCGGCGTACCGCCGCGAAGCGCTTTCATCTTCACGACTTCGCCGCTCGCCTGCGCCTGCACCGGAGCGAGTTGCACGCCCATCCAGACGAGCGCCAGCGCGAGCGCCAGTTTTGCAGCGGTGCGCAGGTCAATGATCGCCATGGTCGATCTCCCGGATGTCGACGTGTTCGGTGCGTGTGGGTGCGTCATGGCTAAGCCTCAGGCGCGTGCGACGCGCACGGCGCACTTCTTGAAATCCGTCTCCTTCGAGATCGGGCAGGTCGCGTCTAACGTCAGCTTGTTGACGAGCCGCCCTTCGTCGAAGAACGGCACGAAGATCAGGCCGCGCGGCACCTTGTTGCGGCCCTTGGTTTCCACATGCGCGGTGATCGTGCCGCGCCGCGACGTCACCTTGATTTCCATGCCGCGCTGAATGCCGCGCGCCAGCGCGTCGTCGGGATGCATGAACACCACCGCTTCGGGAACGGCGCGATGCAATTCGGGCACACGCCGCGTCATCGTTCCGGTGTGCCAATGCTCGAGCACGCGGCCGGTGCACAGCCACAGGTCGTAGTCCTTGTCGGGGCTTTCGGCCGGCGGTTGGTAGGGCAGGGCGAAGATGTTCGCCTTGCCGTCCTTGTGGCCGTAGAACCTCACGCCCTCGCCCGTCTTCACATACGGGTCGTGCCCTTCGCGAAAGCGCCACAGCGTTTCCTTGCCGTTCACCACCGGCCAGCGCAAGCCGCGCACGTCGTGGTAGGTGTCGAAAGGCGCGAGGTCATGACCATGGCCGCGGCCGAACTCGGCGTACTCTTCGAACAAGCCCTTGTGCACGTAAAAGCCGAAGGCCTTGCTTTCGTCGTTCGTGTAGTTCTTGATCGATTTGCCGTTCACCTTGGTGAGCTCGGCCATTGGGAACTTGTTGACCTTGCCATTGCGAAAGAGCACGTCGAACAGCGTCTTACCCTTGTAGGTGGGCATCTTCGCCAGCAACCCCGCGGGCCAGACCTCGTCGATGTTGAAGCGCTTCGCAAATTCCATGAACTGCCACAGGTCGGAGCGCGCCTGGCCGGGCGCGCTGACCTGCTGGCGCCAGAACTGGGTGCGGCGCTCGGCGTTGCCGAAAGCGCCTTCCTTCTCGACCCACATCGCCGAGGGCAGCACCAGATCCGCGGCCATCGCGCTCACCGTCGGGTAGGCGTCGCTGACGACGATGAAGGTGGCCGGATTCCGCCAGCCGGGCAGGATCTCGTCATTGATGTTGGGACCGGCCTGCATGTTGTTCGTCGTGCTCGTCCAGTAGCACTTGAGCTTGCCGTCTTTCAGCGCGCGGCTTTGCGCCACCGCGTGCAGACCGATCTTGTCGGGCAAAGTGCCGTCAGGCAATTGCCAGATGGCCTCGGAGATTTTTCGATGCTCGGGGTTCGTCACCACCATGTCGGCCGGAAGCCGATGCGCGAACGTGCCGACTTCGCGTGCCGTGCCGCAGGCGCTGGGCTGGCCGGTCAGCGAGAACGGGCTGTTGCCGGGCTCGCTGATCTTGCCGGTGAGCAAGTGGATGTTGTAGACCAGGTTGTTCGCCCAGGTGCCGCGCGTATGCTGGTTGAAGCCCATCGTCCACAGCGACATCACCTTCACCTTCGGGTCGGCGTAGAGCTTCGCCAAGTCCTCCAACTGCTTCACCGGAACGCCCGAAAGCTTGCTCACTTTGTCGGCCGTGTAATCGCTGACGAACTTCGCGTACTCGTCGAAGCTCATCGGCGTCGAGTCGTTCGGGTTGCCCTTCGGCTTCCCCTCAGCGCCGGCGTAGCCGTTGCTCTTTGCGTCCCTTTCGAGCGCGTGCGCAGGGCGCAGGCCGTAGCCGATGTCATCCGCGCCGCGCCGGAAGTTCACGTGCTTGCTGATGAACTCGGTGTTCAGCTTGTTGTTCGAAATCAGGTAGTGCGCGATGTAGTTGAGGATGGCGAGATCGGTCTGCGGGTTGAAGATCATCCCCATGTCCGCCAGGTCGAAGCTGCGATGTTCGAACGTCGACAGCACCACGACCTTGGAATTCGGGTTCGAGAGTCGCCGGTCCGTGATGCGGCTCCACAGCACGGGGTGCATCTCGGCCATGTTCGAGCCCCACAACACAAAGGCGTCGGCGTGTTCGATGTCGTCATAGCAGCCCATCGGCTCGTCGATGCCGAAGCTGCGCATAAAACCCGCGGCCGCGCTGGCCATGCAGTGGCGCGCGTTCGGATCCAGGTTGTTCGAACGGAAGCCCGCTTTCCACAGCTTGACCGCGGCGTAACCTTCATAGATCGTCCATTGGCCCGAGCCGAACATGCCCACCGCGCCGGGGCCGTCGCTCTTCAACGCTTCTTTCCACTTCGCCGCCATCAAATCGAACGCCTCGTCCCAGCTCACGGCGACGAACTCGCCGTTCTTGTCGTACTGGCCATTGGTCTTGCGCATCAGCGGTGTCGTCAGGCGGTCCTTGCCGTACATGATCTTCGAGAGGAAGTAGCCCTTCACGCAGTTCAGTCCGCGGTTCACCGGCGCCTCCGGGTCGCCCTGGGTCGCGACGACACGGCCGTCCTGCACGCCCACCAGCACCGAGCAACCGGTGCCGCAGAAGCGGCAGGGCGCCTTGTCCCAGCGCAGTGCTTCCGTTTGCGTTGGCGCGGCCGCCTGCACGGTGATGGGGATCGTGAGCGGCACACCCGCAGCGGCCGCCGCGGCGGTCAACGCCTGGTTCTTCAGGAAGTCTCGGCGGTTCGTCGTCATGGGTGCTCCGTTTGCGCAGCAGCGCGGTGCTGACTGCGCCCGATGGGTGTGCAGTGAATCGTGCTTGAAGACGGGCACGTGCGTCTTGACTTACATCAAGTCCGCGGTCGGGTCCGATTCAGCGAGGTGAGGCTGTTGCGCCAGTCGGCGTAGTCGGCAACGCCCGGCTGGCTGTCAGACACATCCGCGCCTGAATGCTCGTAGACCAGCGACGTGTTGATGACGATGGGCCATTGGGAAATCTCGGCAAGGCTGGCCGCGGCCGCCCGGCCGGGCGCGTCTTCAATCACGAGAATGAGCCGGCCATCGCCGGGGTCGAGCGCGACGTCCACACCCGCAAGCTGCGCGAGCCGCTCGCGCAACGCTGCTGCGTCATCGATCCGAGCGCGCACGATCACGCCAAGAATGCTCATCCGCGTTCGCCTCAGGGTTGTGTTCGATGTTTGCATTCTCGGCCACGGTTGCGCGCCGCGCTTGACCGAGATCAAGGCAGAGCGACGGCGTGTCGTGCGGCAGGCACGCCGCCGCCGGTGCTGCGGCACGAGCCCCGAGCAACGTGGCAGCACCGCAGTCAAGGGTTTTATAGAGACTTATTCATAGCTATAGGCCATCCGCTGTATAAACACCTATAAGTTTCTACAAACGAGACGGCCATGGACAAGATCATCAACCCGTTTTCGCCAGGCGCGGGCTCACCACCGCCAGAGCTGGCGGGCCGCGAGGGCGTGCTGGAACAAGCCCGAGTGCTGCTGGCGCGGGTGCTGGCCAAACGGCCCGAGAAAAGCCTGCTGCTGACGGGGCTGCGTGGCGTCGGCAAGACAGTGTTGCTCAATGAAATGGAGCGCATGGCGCTGGCCGCTGGCTACCGCACGATCCTCGTTGAAGCCCACGAAGGCAAGCCCCTGGCGGCATTGCTGGCGCCCCACTTGCGCGGCTTGCTGTTCGACCTGGACCGCATCGCCGGCGCGGGCCACAAAGCCCGGCGCGGGTTGGCGGTGCTGAAGAGTTTTATCGGCGCCGTCAAGATCAAGGTCGGCGATGTCGACATTGGCCTGGATATCGAGCCCGAGCCCGGCGCGGCCGACAGTGGCGACCTGGAATTCGATCTGCCCAGCCTGTTCATGGCGGTTGCCGAAGCCGCGCAGGAGCGCCGCGTGGCGGTGGCGATCCTGATCGATGAAATCCAATACCTCACCTCACCGGAGTTGAGCGCCTTGATCATGGCCATGCACAAGATGCAGCAGCGCCAACTCCCGCTGGTGTTGATCGGCGCGGGCCTGCCCATCTTGCCCGGGCTGGCGGGCGAGTCGAAGTCCTACGCCGAGCGCTTGTTCAGCTTTCCGGCCATCGGCCCCCTGCCGGAGCGCGACGCGATCAGTGCCCTGCAAGACCCGGTGCGCGCGGCCGGAGAAGCCTTCGAGCCGGCCGCGCTGCAAGAGATATTCAGGCTGACCAAGGGCTACCCCTATTTCCTGCAGGAGTGGGGCTACCAGGCCTGGAACCACGCGGCTGCGTCGCCCATCAGCCTGCAAGTGCTTCAGCAGACCAGCGCAATCGTGTCGCAGCGTCTGGACGAAAATTTCTTCCGCGTGCGCTTCGATCGGCTGACGCCGCGCGAGAAGGTTTACCTGCGCGCCATGGCCGAGCTGGGCGCCGGGCCGTACCGAACTGCGGATGTTGCCGACAAGTTGGGCGTCAAGATCACCACTCTGGGGCCGACACGCGCCAGCTTGATCAAGAAGGGCATGGTGTACAGCCCATCGCACGGCGAGATGGCCTTCACGGTGCCGTTGTTCGATGAGTTCATGCGGCGCGCCATGCCGAAATTCGAGCCCTGACGCAGCGTGCCAGCGATGGCGATGCGGTCGGGTCGCCAGCACGCCCATCGCAGCCTCCGCTCCGGTTTTCTTCGCCAGAACGCGACACTACTCCAGTGTTTGGTTCCGGCTCGTCCGCCTTAGGTGGTGGTGGTCTCTTGCGTGACGCCCACGTCGCCGCCGAGCAGCTTCGTCAGCAACTCGCGCACGCTGCGAATCTCGGCGCCGAACGGCAACTCGCCGCGCCCGGTGAAGAACAGGCCATGCTTGACGTCGCCGCGCAATGCCGCGGCGAGCTGGTTGTCGATGCAGAACTGGCCCCAGCCCGGCAGCCCGTCGCGCAGCCCGCATTGCGCCAGACAGTCGAACGCCTTGGTGCAACGCTTTTTCGCATGCACCACGGCCTGCAAGCGGGGCAATGCTTTCAGGTAGGCGAGCAGCCAGGGCGTGGCGACGGCGCGCGCGGGCAGGCCGGCGACGCTGGTGAACTCGATCTTGTCTTCTTCGCGCGCCTGCGCCAGGACGCGCTTGAACTCGGGGTGCGCGTCGCCTTCGAGCGTGACGGCAAAGGGCGTGCCCAACTGCACCGCGGCCGCGCCCATGGCTTGCAGGCGCACGATGTCGGCATGGCTGCGGATGCCGCCGGCGGCGATCAGCGGCACGCTGCGTTCCACGCCGGCCGCACGCAGAAACGCCAGCACCTGCGGCAGTACGTTTTCGAAGTCGAAGCGCGGGTCGTCCAGGTCGGCAATCTTGGCCGCGCCCAGGTGCCCGCCAGCGAAGCGCGGGTGCTCGATCACGACCGCATCGGGCAGGCGCTTCTTGCGTTCCCATTTCTTCACGAGCAGTTGCACGCCGCGCGCGTCAGACAAGATCGGCACGAGTGCCGTGTGCGGATGGTCTTGGGCGAGGTCGGGCAAATCCAGCGGCAGGCCGGCGCCGACCACGATGGCATCGATGCCGCATTCGAGCGCACGCTTCACCGAAGGCGCATATTCGGCCACTGCGCGCATCACGTTGATGGCGAGCAGGCCTTGCCCCTGGGCAAGCTCTCGCGCCGCGCGAATCTCGCGCTCCAGCGCCTCCAGGTTCGCGACGTTGATCGCGTCCTTCGCGGCCTGCCCGACGCCCAGGCCGGTGGTGCGCTGCATCAGGTCGGGGTGGTGGCGGCGCAGGTCCACCGACGAAATCGTGCCCACGGCGCCGAGCGCGGCCACGCTGCCGGCAAGCCGGTGCGCCGACACGCCCACGCCCATGCCGCCTTGCACGATGGGCAAGAGCAGCTTGCCGCCCAGGTGCAGCGGCGCCAGACCACCGGCACGCAGCAAGGCCATCAAATCGCCGGTGCCGTGGCGCGTGGCGTCGGCAGCTTGCGCAACAAGCATCATCGTCAGGCAGCGCCAAGCGCGCCGCACGGTTGCAACCGGTGCACGGTAGCGAGCCGGCTCGCCCGTGCATTGACTTCGATCAAACGCGGCTCCGATTCACAGCCGGCGCGGAGAATCCGGACGCGCTGCCAGAACAGAATCGGGCACGACATCATGGACTTCGAGCCTTCACCTCGCGCCCAGGAGTTGCGCACGCGCCTGCAGCGCTTCATGGACGACCTGGTGCTGCCCTCGCTGCCCGACTGGCACCGCTACGCCGATGCCGGTGTGTTCCCGCTCGACGTGATCGAACCGCTGAAGGAACAGGCGCGAGCCCTCGGGCTGTGGAACCTGTTCCTGCCCGGGCTGCGCGACGACCAGCCGGGAACGCGCCTGAGCCACCTCGACTACGCGCCGCTCGCCGAAGCCATGGGGCGCGTGCCTTGGTCGGCCGAAGTCTTCAACTGCAGTGCGCCCGACAGCGGCAACATCGAACTGCTGCAACTTTTTGCGGACCCGGCGCAAGCCGAGCGCTGGCTGGACCCGCTGCTGCGCGGCGAAATGCGCTCCTGCTTCGCCATGAGCGAGCCCGATGTGGCGTCGAGCGACCCGACGCAACTGCGCACAAGCATCGCGCGCGACGGCGATTCGCTCGTCATCAACGGCCGCAAGTGGTTCATCACGGGCGCCGCGCATCCGAACTGCCGGCTTGTCGTGTTGATGAGCCTTGACGATGCGGCGGGCGAATCGGCGAACGCGGGCGATTCGCACCGGCGTCATTCGATCGTGCTGCTGCCGCTGGACACGCCGGGTATCACGGTCGAGCGCAACATCCCGGTGATGGACCACCAGGCCCTGGACGGCCACTGCGAAATCGTACTGCGCGATGTGCGCGTGCCGCTGGACCACCTTCTCGGCGCCGCGGGTGCCGGCTTTTCGATGGCGCAGGCCAGGCTCGGGCCGGGCCGCGTGCACCACGCGATGCGCTCGATCGGCCAGTGCGAATTGGCGCTCGAACTGATGTGCGAACGCGCGCTCGAGCGCAGCGCTTTCGGCGCGCGCATCGCCGACCATGCGAACGTGCGGGACTGGATCGCGCTCAGCCGGATTGAGATCGACCAGGCGCGCCTGCTCGTGCAGCGCGCCGCCTGGCGCATGGACCGCGACGGCAACGCCGCGGCGCGCGAAGACAGCGCGGCGATCAAGCTCGTCACGGCGCGCTTGCAAACGCGCGTGCTCGACCGCGCGATGCAGGTTTTCGGCGCGATGGGGCTGAGCCCCGACACGCCCCTGGCGCGGCTGTGGGCCTGGGGCCGCGCCTTGCGCATCCTCGACGGGCCCGACGAAGTGCACCTGCGCAGCATCGCGCGCGCCGAACTCGGCCGCGCCAAGTTGCGGCGCGGCGCTTCGGCGCCGTATTTGCGGCGCTGGATGGCGCAGCCCGACAGTGGGTCATCCCGGCGCACGCCGGGATCCACTGCATGAAGCCGCGCCAGGTGCGAGGCGCGGGAAACAAGTATGAGCAAGCTCTTGCTGAACATCGACGAACCCGTGGCGCCGCGCCATGCCTCGCTACGCTGGGCGCTGTGGCAACTCGGGTTTCGGCCGTTCTACCTGCTGGCCGGCGCTTTTGCTGCGTTGTCGGTTCCGCTGTGGACGCTCCAGTTCAGCGGCTGGTTGCCCGCGCCCTATCTCGCCGGCCCACTGTGGCATGCGCACGAAATGCTGTTCGGCTATGCGCTGGCGGTGGTCGTGGGATTCCTGTTCACGGCCGGGCGCAACTGGTCGGGCCGGCCGACGCCGACCGGCGCCGCGCTGGCCGCACTGGCGCTGCTGTGGATCGCCGGGCGCGTGCTCGTGCTCACGCCGTTCGGCTGGGCCGCGGCGCTGATCAACAGCGCCTTCCCGCTCGCGGCGGCGGCCGGCGTGGGCCAGGCGCTGCTGGGCGCGCACAACCGCCGCAACTACTTCTTCGTCGGCCTGCTCGTGTTGCTCGGGCTGGCGCAGTTCGGTGTGCACCTGTCGCACCTGGGTGTGCTCGAGACTCCGGGCTGGCTGGGTGGATGGCTCGGTATGCGTCTCGGGCTGGACATGCTGCTCTTCATCATGGCGGTGATGGCGGGGCGCGTGATCCCGATGTTCACGAACAACGGCGTGCCTGGGACGAACGCGCGCCGGCAACCCGCGCTGGAGTGGCTCGCACTTGGCGGCCTGGTCATGCTGGCGGCGGCCGACGCGCTGGCCTTGCAAGGCCCGGTGCTCGCCGCGTTGCTCGGCCTGTGCGCCGCGGCCCACCTGCTGCGCCTCGGGTTTTGGCAGCCGTGGCGCACCTTGCGCACGCCACTCGTCTGGGTGCTGCACGCCGCCTACCTGTGGATCGTGCTGCACCTCGCGCTGCGCGCCGCAGCGGAGCTGGGGTGGCTCGCGCCGTCGATCGCCGTGCATGCGCTCACCGTCGGTGGCGCCGGCGGTCTGACGCTGGGCATGATGACGCGCACCGCGCGCGGCCACACCGCCAGGGTGCTGCGCGCCGACGCCTTCGACACCACCTGCTACCTCGCCGTGCACGCCGCAGCCGTGGTGCGCGTGCTGCTGCCGCTGCTTGTGCCCGGCGCCGCGCCGGTGGCGATTCCGCTCTCGGCGCTGCTCTGGTCATTCGCGTTCGCGCTGTTCACGCTGCGTTACTGGCCGGTGCTGACGCGCGCGCGGCTCGACGGCAAGCCGGGGTGAGGGCCGATCGGGCCGTGGACTACGCCGCGCTCAAACTGGTGCACCAGACGGCTGTCGCGCTGTCGATCGGCGGTTTCGTGGCGCGCGGCATCGCGGCGCTGCTGGATGCCGCTTGGCTGCGGCGCAGGGTGGCGCGCACGCTGCCGCACGGCGTCGACACGGTGCTGCTTGCCTCGGCACTCGGGCTGGCCTGGGCGCTGCGGCTGAACCCGCTCGAAACCCCCTGGCTGCTCGCCAAGATCGTCGGATTGCTGCTTTACATCGGCATCGGAATGGTCGCCCTGCGGCCCGGTTTGCCGCAGGGCATCCGCGCAGTGGCATTGCTCGCCGCAGTGTTGTGCTTCGGGCAGATTGTTGCGGTCGCGTTGACGAAGCGTGCCGCAGGCTTGTTGGTTTGGATTTGACGTCCCGCCTGCGGCAGCCGCTTCAGTGCCGCCCGATTGCCTCTCAGCAGCTCAGTTGAACCCCGGAACGCACGACGCGCATCGAGCCGTCGCGCCGCACGTCGACCCGGTCGCCTTCGGCCAGCCGGTACTCGGCCACACCGGTGGGCTCCCAGTGTTCCTGTCCGTCGACGAGCGATTCGTCTTTGACCAGACGCTCAAAGGCGCAAACCTTGTAGGCGGCACCGTCGGAGCCTCGCGCCGTGAACGATTCGAGCAGATGAAGTTTGTGTTCCATGAAAACCTCCAATGTCGTCATGCAAACGATGCACGCGGAATATTGTCCGGTGCTCGCAGGCATCGATCTTGCGGCAGATCAAAGCTGACTGCCGCAGTCGTCTGCTTGCGGCCGTTCACCGACGCACCGCTCTCACTCCTGATCGTTCACTGTGCGTACATCGCCAACACTCGTCGCGGTGACTCGACTGTCGCCTATGCGGTAGATGCGGTCGTTCGGGCAAGCCCGATTGATCGTTCCTTCCTGGCCGGGAGTGCGAGTTCGCAGCCGCGCCGGTGAGCTGCCATTCTCGTCGAGAGCGTCGCCCACCATGGGCTGCTTTAAGCGACCTCGGTGGCGTCATTTCTCTT
>JANOLA010000403.1:0-2195 GCA_031419535.1 Burkholderiales bacterium
CGGGTGGTTGTTGACGCGCTCCAGGAACATCTCGAAGGTCACGCCGTCGAACAGGTCTTCGCCCGGGTGCAGCTCGAAGGCGACGTTGCAGCCGGCGTCGTCGAAGGCGTTGAAGATCGGCAGCCAGCGCTTCGCGAGCTCGTCGAACGCGGTCTCGATCAGCCCGGCCGGGCGCTGCGGCCAAGGGTAGAGGTAGGGCCAGGCGAGCGCGCCGGGAAAGCTGACGTTGGACGTGAGGCCGAGGTGCTTGGACGCCTGGGCCGACCACAGCATCTGCTGCACCGCCCACTGCTGGCGCGCCTTCGGGTTGCCTTTCACTTCATCCGGCGCAAAGGCGTCGAAGGCTTCGTCGTAAGCCGGGTGCACCGCCACCAGTTGGCCTTGCAGGTGCGTGCCGAGTTCCGTGATCGCCACACCGTTGGCGCGCGCGACACCGGCGATTTCATCGCAGTAGGTCTTGGACGACGCGGCTTTTTTCAGGTCGAACAACCGACCGTCCCACGACGGCAACTGCACGCCCTTGAAGCCGTGGCCCGCGGCCCACTGCGTGATCGCGTCCCACGAGTTGAACGGCACCGAATCGCCCGCGAACTGCGCGAGGTAAATGGCGGGGCCCTGGATCGTCGTTGCCATGGCGGGTCTCCTGCTGGTTCGGCGCGATTCTATTGAGCTGTCGGGCTTCGGGTCGGGCCGCGCCTCAATGGTGCTTCGTCCGCTTTGTCAGAAACTCGAGCACCGCCTGGCGCGTCTGCGGCGAGTTCAGGATGCCCAGATGCGTGGTGCCGAGAATGGGGTCGTGCGTGCCCTGGCCCACGAGATCGAGCTGTTCGGCACCCTTGATTTCGGCGCTGCGCGAAAAGTCGGTCGGTTGGCCGAACGAGTCTTCGGCCGGAACCGGCGCGATGACTCCGTCTTGCAGCGCGAAGAACACGAAGCTCGTGTCGGCGTTGCGGATCACGAGCGTGCGCGTTGAGCGGCCACCCTTGGCATGCTCTTCGTCGCCGTCATCGTCGCCACGCGAGCCGTTCAGCAGTTTCAGGAACGGCGTGTTCGGCGAGCCCAGCTCTTGGCACACCTCGCTGCTGGGCGTGAAGCCGCCGAGCGCCGCCAACTGCCAGTAGTTCGCGGCGTTGGGCGAGCAGTTGATGATGCCGAGGTTCGGCCCGTCGATTGCGACGAAGCGGCGCACCTGGCGCTGAACGCGGTCTTGCCGGACCCACTCGCGCGCGAGCGTCACGCCCAGGCTGTGCGCGACGATGTCGACCTGCTTGGCCCCGGTGTAGGCGAGCACGGCGCGAACGAAGCGGCGCAGGTCGGGCACGTTGGCGGCGTTGGTGTGGGCGATGCTCGAGCGGCGTGTCTGGCCCACGGTTCCCAGGTCACATTGATCGCCCTGGTAGCCCAGGCCCCACAACTCGCTGGTGGCGTAGCCGTTGTCGGCCAGGTGTTGCGCGAGCGCCTGCATGCGGCCGAACGGGTTGCATCCGGTCGGGAACGGCGTGTCGTTGTTGCCGTGCAGAAAGATCACCGGCGTGCGGCTCACTGGCCCGGCGGCGCCGAAGCCGATCACCGGCTTGCCGAGCGACGCGTCTTCGATCGCCGGGAAGCCTGCGGGGAAATTGTTGCCCACCGTGCCGACGGCGTGCGCCGCGGCGGCAAGCGTGAGTGAGGCCGCGGCAGCGGCGGCGAGTGACATCCAGCGCTTCATCTTGCTTCTCCTTTGGTTGTTGGGTTGGGGATCGCGCGATTTTCACCATTCAGGGTGCGGGATCGGACTTGCGCCGCAAGCGCAGTGCGCGCAGCCTTCCCACCACGCCGGTGGGAAAGTAGTAGACCGAGAGCACGAACAAGATGCCCAGCCAGAGCAGCCAGCGGTCCGGCGAAATCAACGCGGCGAGCAGCGGAACGCCTTCCACCGCGCCGGCCCCGAGTTTCATCAAATCCTGCAAATAACTTTGCGCGAGCACGTAGAGGGCGCTGCCGATCACGGCGCCGTAAATCGTTCCCATGCCGCCGATCACGACGATGAGCAGCACGTCGAGCATGATCTCGAACGACAGCGAGGTGTCGGGCCCGTTGTAGCGCAGCCAGAGCGCGAGCAGCACGCCGGCGAGGGTGGCGAACAGGGCCGAGACCACGCTGGCGATCGTGCGGTACACCACCGTGCGATAGCCGATCGCCTCGGCCCGGAAGTC
>JANOLA010000404.1:0-7946 GCA_031419535.1 Burkholderiales bacterium
CGTCACCGCGATCGTCCACCAAGTCGTCAACACCGCCACCGATGCCTCGTACACCTTCGCCGGCATCGCGAGCACCCGCATGCTGGGCGCCCCGCGCTACAACGGGGTGCTGCCGGGGCCGCGCTCGCCGTTGTACGGTCAGCCGCCGACGCCGTAGCGCCGCTTGAAGGCCGGTGCGCGGCGCCTACCGGTCGAGAGTCTGACGGCGTGCCATCGCTCACCGGAAGTGGCACCTCACAGCTCGGCAATGTAGTGCTGCGTCGTCACTGCGGCGCCGGGCTCGAGGTGCGCGCGCACCTGCGCTTCGAGCTCCTGGTCGGCGAGCGTCGCGCGGGAGCGCTGGTGCAGGTAGTCGGCCCACGAGGTGACGATGAAGCGCTCGCAATAGCGCGCCGGGTCGCTCAGGTCTCGGTACACACGCCACAGCGTCGCGCCATCGCGCCGGCGCGGCGCGCGCAGGTGGCTCACCGCTTCGAGAAAGGCCTCGGTTTGGTCGGCGCGAATGCGGTAGCCGATTTCCACCGCCACCGGGCCGGCTTCGGGGTCGGGCTCGTCGGCGACCGACAGCTCCTCGAACATCGACGCGACCTGCGTCACCTCGGTTCTGTCGCCCATGCGCAGCGGGAATGGGCGCGCCAGCAGCAGGCCCGCGGCCATGCACGCCGAGGCCACGCACAGCGTGGCGGGCAGATCGATCAGGCTCGTCAGCGCGCCCCAGAACGCCGAGCAAATCGCGAACGCGCCGAGCGCGCTCAGCGTGTGCAGCGCGCTGGCGCGGGAGCGCACCCAGGGCGGCACGCTCGTCTGCGTGGCGGTGTTGAACGTGGACATCACGGCCATCCAGGCACCGCCACCGAGCACGAGTGCGGCGTAGACCAGCGCGTGCGAGCTCGACAGCGCCGCAGCCAACATCGAGAACGCGTAGACCACGCAGCCGATGCGCACGATCCATTCGATGCCGAAGCGCGCGCGCACCCGGCCGATCACCAGCCCGGCGAGCACCGCGCCGCCGCCCAGGCAACCCATCAGCAGGCCGAAGCCGGCCGCGCCCAGGCCGAGCTGGCGCTGGCCGATCACCGGCAGCAGCGCCCACAGTGCCGAGCCCGCGCCGCTGTACGCCATGGTGCGCAGCAACTGCGCCAGCACCGCCGGCGAGTGGCGCGCGAAGCGCAACGCGCTCAGCGTGCCGCCCCACAGCCGCTCGGCGGGCAGGCGCGACACCGGGTGCGGCTTCGGCGGGTTGCGCAGCAGCGAGCGCGACATCGCGAACACCCCGGCGACCGCTGCCGCGAACACCCAGGCCGCTCCAGCGTACGCGAACACGATGCCGGCCGCCGAGGGGCCGACGGCGCGCGCCACGTTGTAGGCGATCGAGGTCGCGACGATCGCTTGCGGCAGTTCTTCGCGCGGAATCGAATCGGCCACGGTGGAGTTCCAGGCCGGCGACAGCAGCGCCGTGCAGGAACCGGCCACTGCAGTGAACAGCAGCAGGCTCGCCGGCCCGGCCCAGCCGCCGAGCAGCAGTGCCGCGAGCAGCGCGACCGTCACGCCCTGCACCAGCAAGGCCCTTTGCATCAGGCGCCCGCGGTCCCGTGTGTCCGCCAGCACGCCGGCCGGCAGCGACAGCACGAACATCGGCAGGAACACCGCCGTCTGCACGAGGGCCGCGAGGAAGGGCGAGCCCGTCATCTCGACCATCAACCAAGACGCGGCCATCACCTGCATCGCGTTGCCGATGAAGTAGAGCGCACCGCCGCCGAGCAGTCCGCGAAACACCGGGTGAGAAAGGGCGCCGTTGTTGCGGGCCGGGGAAGAGGCGGTCATCTGCGGGCGATTATTCACCCTCGACTGTGCAAGCGTCGCCGGGCCGCCCCGAGACGCTTGCTCGCCCCTGCGGCCCTGGATGGGCCACTGCGTGACCCTTGGGGCGGGCGCGAAGCGACCGGGGGCGAACATAGGACCCGCAAGCCGCCGTGCGCGACACTGCACACCGCACCGCCCGGCCTTTAGCGAGCACCATGACCCGACGCACTTATGACCTCGTTGCTCTCGGCGAACCGCTGATCGAATTCAACCAGCGCGACCCGGCGCAGCCTCGGTTCCAGATGGGCTTCGGCGGCGACACCTCAAACGCCGTGATCGCCGCGGCGCGCCTGGGCGCGCGCTGCGCTTACGTCACGCAGGTGGGCGACGACAGCTTCGGCGAAGCGCTGCTCGCGCTGTGGCGGCGCGAAGGTGTGGCCACCGACGGCGTGCGCAGCGTGCCCGGCGCGCCGACGGGCCTCTACTTCGTCAGCCACGGCGCGCGCGGCCACGAGTTCACCTATCGGCGCGCCGGCAGCGCCGCGAGCCTGATGACGCCGGCGCAACTGCCGCGCGAGCTGATCGCCGCTGCGTCGCAATTGCACGTCTCCGGGATATCACTCGCGATCAGCCAGAGCGCATGCGACAGCGTGTTCGAAGCAATCACCGTCGCGCGCGCTGCCGGCGTACGCATCAGCTTCGACCTGAACCACCGGCCGCGCCTGTGGTCGGCGACACGCGCGCTGGAGATGACGCGCCGCGTGCTCGCCGATTGCGACTTGTTCCTGCCGAGCGTCGACGAGATCGCGCTGCTGACGGGCATGCAATCACCCGAAGCGGTCATCGGTTGGGCCCACGAGCAAGGGGCGCGCGCCGTGGTGCTGAAACTCGGCGCGATGGGTTGCATCGTGTCCGATGGCCACACCGTCACGCCATTGCCGCCGTGGCGCGTGACGCCGGTCGATGCCACCGGCGCGGGCGACTGTTTCGCCGGCGCGTGCCTCTCTCAACTCGCGCGCGGTGCGTCGCTGGTCGAGGCGGCACGCGTCGCGAACATCGCCGCGGCGCTGAGCACGCAGGGCTTTGGCGCGGTCGATCCGCTGCCGCGCTGGGCGCAGGTTCAGCCGTTGCTGGCGCAGATGACTGGAACACCATGAACGACAACCTCGACATCCTGATCATCGGCGCCGGCCCGGCGGGCTTGGCGGTGGCGGGCTGCCTGGTGCAACGCGGGCTGCGCCCGGTGCTGATCGAGAAGGCGGGGCAGGTCGGCGCGTCGTGGCGCGCGCACTACGAGCGGCTGCATTTGCACACCGTGAAAGCCTTGTCGGCCCTGCCCGGCCTGCCGTTCCCGCG
Organism: Burkholderiales bacterium; assembly: GCA_031419535.1. Taxonomy (GTDB): domain Bacteria; phylum Pseudomonadota; class Gammaproteobacteria; order Burkholderiales; family Burkholderiaceae_C; genus JAEMQF01. The sequence continues at coordinate 3,160 of JANOLA010000404.1, forward strand.
CGAGGCGCCGCGCTACGTGCCGCGCCAGGGCGTGGTCGACTACCTGGCTGCGTACGCGCGGCAGCACAATATCGCACCGCTGTTCGGTGAAGCGGCGCTGGCAATCACGCCGGCCGAAGGCGGCTGGCTCACGCGCAGCGTGAGCGGCCGCGAGTTCGTCTCGCGCCACGTGGTGGTCGCGACTGGCGCGAACAACGCTCCGAACTTTCCCGCCATCGCCGGCCAGGCGCAATTTCCCGGCCGGGTGCTGCACAGCCGCGACTACCGCAACGCCGCGCCGTTCGCCGGGCAGCGCGTGCTCGTCGTCGGCATGGGCAACACCGGCGCTGAAATCGCGCTCGACCTGGCCGAGCACGGCGTGCGCGCGTCGCTGTCGGTGCGCTCAGCCGTCAACCTGGTGCTGCGCGACGTGCTCGGCCGGCCGACGCAAGTCTCCTCGATCATGCTGTCGAAGTTGCCCACTGCGTGGGGCGACGCACTGGCAACGTGGCTGCGCAACCTGACAGTCGGCAACCTGAGCCGCTGGGGCTTGCGCACCGCGGACGTCTCGCCGCTGCGCCAGTTGCGCGAACACGGCAAGACGCCGGTGATCGACGTCGGCACGCTGGCGCGAATCAAAACCGGCGAGATCGTGGTGCACCCGGGCATCGACGCCATGACGCCCGAAGGTGTGCGCTTCGTGGACAGCAGCGAACACCGCTTCGACAGCGCGATCCTGGCCACCGGCTACGACGCCCGGGTCGACCAGCTGTTCCCCGGCGCGAAGCCGGCGTTTGATGCGACCGGCCTGCCGCTCGACGTAGCGGGCCGTGGGCCATTCAGCGGCGTCTACTTCGTCGGCTTCGACATTCGCCAGCCCGGCGGGCTGCTGCGCGCGATTGCGGCGCAGGCTGAGCAGGTGGCGCAGGCGATCGCCGCGTCCAGGGCCGGGGCCGGGGCGGGCACTTAGCGGCCGGCGCTTCAGCGAACTGAATCGGCGTAAATATCGCGCCGCGTCAGCGGCACGGCGGGCGAGCCTGCGCGGCGCTTGCCGGTGAGAATCTGATAGATACCTGTGCCACCCGATTCGAACTCGAGCGCGCACGCCGCCATGTACAGGCGCCAGATGCGGTAAGTGGTGTCGTTGACATGCTGCAAGGCCTCGTCGCGCTTTGCTTCGAGGCGCTGCACCCAGTGGCGCAGCGTCATCGCGTAGTGCGGGCGCAGCGCCTCCACGTCGAGAATTTCGAAGCCCGCGCGCTCCATGCCGCGCTGCACGTTGCTCACGGTGTCGAGCTCGCCGTCGGGGAACACGTAGCGGTTGATGAACTCGGAGACGAGCCCGGGCTGCCAGCCCTCTTCGTCGTGCGTGATGCCATGGTTCAGGAACAGACCATCGTCGCGCAGCACGCGCATCACGGTCGCGTTGTACGCCGGCAGATGGGCCAGGCCCACATGTTCGAACATGCCCACGCTCGACACCTTGTCGTAGATGCGCTCGCCTTTCAAGTCCCGGTAGTCGAGCAGCTCCACCGTCACCCGGTCCTGCAGGCCCGCGGCGGCGATGCGTTCGCGCGCGAGCGCGAGCTGTTGGCGGCTCAGCGTGATGCCGTGCGCGTGCACGCCGTAGTGCTGCGCCGCCCAGATCACGAGCGCGCCCCAGCCGCAGCCGATGTCGAGCAGCTGCTCGCCGGGATTGAGCCGGAGCTTGCGGCAGATGTGGTCGAGCTTGCTGCGCTGCGCGGCGTCGATCGACGCGTCGGCCGACTCGAAATAGGCGCACGAGTAGACCATCTGTTCGTCGAGGAAGAGCCGGTAGAACTCGTTGGACACGTCGTAGTGGAAGGCGATCGCGGCCTGGTCGGTGTCGCGCGAATGGCGGTGCGCGAAGCGCGGCCCATGCTTGCCGGCGCCCGCCGCGGTGGGCGAGATCACCAGGCGTTGCCGCTTGGGCAGGCGCAGCGCGTCGCGCCACAGCGCGGCGCGTTCTGGCCAGGTCAGCGAGATCGACTGGAAGTGCGTCTTCAGGCGCAGCGCAGCGTACAGGTCGCCCTCGAAGTCGACCTGGCCGCGGAAATGCGCCTCGGCCAGCAACAGCGGGTTGCGCTGCAGCACCAGTTCGCGCAGCACCGTCGGGTCTCGCACCACCATCGTGAACTCGGGCGCGGTCGAGCCCAGGCGCACGCTCGTGTCGTTCCACAAGCGCAGCCCGACCGAACCGCGAAAGCCGCGCAGCAGGCGCAGCGCAATGCGCTGTGCCGCGGCGATGGCCGTCGAGTCGCTGCCAGGCAGCGCGGCGCTCAGGGTGCCGGTGCTCATTCGGTTCTCCGGTTGAACCCGGGCACTGCGGTCTCTTCCAGGGCGCGCAGGCTCGGGCAGGCGGTACAAGCAAATACTGGCCCAGTCCGGCGCGCGAGGCAATAGTGAAAGTCCGGGCGCGTTGGGTGGTGTCAGGCCGGCGTTTGTCGCGGCGCAAGCGGTACGTCTGACAAGGCGTTGCGCACCCGCCCGCCAGCGGCTATCGAATCCCGCTCAGGCCGCGCAGCGCGTGCACGGCTCCGGCGCCGACCGACGCGCCGAAACGTTTGGCCAATCGTTCGGCGACGTTGTCCTTGGGCGTGTAGTCGATCACTTCGGCAGCGTGGATCACCTCGCGCGCAACGAAGTCCAGGCTGCCGAGTTTGTCCACCAAACCGAGTTCGAGCGCTTTCTCGCCATTCCAGAACAGGCCGCTGAAGGTCTCGGGCGTTTGCTTCAGCCGTGTGCCGCGCCCTTGCTTGACCACCGTCATGAATTGCTGGTGGATCTGGTCGAGCAGGCTTTGCACATGGGCTCGGTGCTTGGGCGACAGCGGCGAGAACGGATCGCCGAGCGCCTTGTTCTCGCCGGCCGTCAGCAGGCGGCGTTCGACGCCGAGTTTTTCCATCGTGCCGGTGAAGCCGAAGCCGTCCATCAACACGCCGATCGAGCCGACCAGCGACGCCTTGTCGGCGTAGATTTCATCGGCGGCCACGGCGATGTAGTAGGCGCCCGACGCGCAGGCCTCTTCGATCACGGCGTAGACCTTCTTGCCGTGCAAGGCCTTGAGGCGCGCGATCTCGTCGTGCACGATGCCCGCCTGCACCGGGCTGCCGCCGGGTGAATTGATGCGCAGCACCACCGCCACCGCGCCCGTATCTTCGAACGCGGCCTTGAGGCCGGCGATCAGGATTTCAGCGCTGGCGTCGCTCTCGGAAGAAATTTCGCCGCGCAGCTCCACCATCGCGGTGTGTGGGCCGCTCGGAGCGGCGACCCGGCCGCGCGAGCCGAGCGCGATCATCGCCACCAGAATCAGCGCGACGATCCACGAGACGCGCCTGGTGAGGCGCCAGCGGCGCTCGGCACGCCGGTCCTTGAGCAGGTCTTGCGCGAGTTGTTCGAGCGCTCGTTCCCACCCGGGGCGCGGTGCGGCGGGCGCGGGGGCGGCAGGCGCTGGGCCCTGGTCGGCAGTGAGGCTGAGGTCGTCGGCGGTCATGGTGAGGCTTTCTTGGCGTGGGCGGCGGCAATTCGCGGGTGCGTGCCGCGCTGCCGGGAGATGGCGCGCGGGTGCGTCACTCTCAGTCGGCGAACGCCGGCTGGGTGTGCGCGCAAGGATACCAATAGACCTGGCCGGCGTCCTCCGCCACCTCGAGCTTCGTCAACCGGCCACGCCCACAAGGCCCACCGATGCAGCGCCCGTCGCGCGGCTCGTACGACGCGCCGTGAATCGAGCACAAGATGAACTCACGACCCGCGTCGAGAAACTCACCCGGCTGCCAATCCATCTCGGCCGCCAGATGGGCGCAGCGGTTCAGGTAGGCGACGACTCGGCCGTCAAAGCGCAGCGCGAAGGCCGTGGCCGGCGCCTCGTCGTGCAGCACGTCGAACACGATCGCCCTGCCCTTTTCTTGCAGCTCGCCCGAGGTGCACAGGGCTTGGCGGGCGGCCGCGGGCGGCGTGCGCTCGGGCGTGGCAGGGTCAGGCATTTTCGAGCAGCCAGCGGTGCAACTCGGCCGCCGAGTGCGCCACGGCGAGCGGGGCGAAAGCGTCGAACTCCGCGTGCTCGTGCGCACCGTAACTCACGGCGATGCTCGGCGTTCCGGCGTTGACGGCGAGCTGCAAGTCGTGCGTCGTGTCGCCGATCATCAAGGTGCGCTGCGGTGTCACGCCGAGCTCGTCCATCAACTCGTGCAGCATGCGCGGATTCGGTTTCGACGCGGTTTCATCGGCCGTGCGCGTGGCCTGGAACATGCCCGCGAGTTGCACGCTCTTCAGCGCTTCATCCAGGCCGCGGCGCGACTTGCCGGTGGCCACCGCCAAGCTGTATTGCCGCGTCTTCAAGTCGTTCAGCATCGCGAGCACGCCGTCGAACATCAGGACTTCGTGCTGCTTCGCGAAATAGTGAAAGCGGTAACGGTCGGCGAGTTCGCGGTGGCGCTCGCGCGGCAGCGTCGGCGCGGCGTGCTGCAGGGCATCGCTCAGACCCAGGCCGATGACGAAGCTCGCGTCGCGGCTGCTCGGCACGGGCGCCCCCACATCGGCGCACGCCGCCTGGATGCAGCGGGCGATCAGCGCGGTGGAATCGAACAGCGTGCCGTCCCAATCGAAGGCGATCAGGTCGAAGCGACGAACTTGGCTCATGGTGCGAGGGTTTCCAGGAAAGCCTCGCATTCTGCCGGCAAGGGCGAAGCCAACTCCAGGGGCTCGCCGCTGGCCGGGTGCGCGACGCGCAATTTCGCGGCGTGCAGGAACATGCCACCAAAGCGCGCAGCGCTTTCTGCTGCGCCGCG
>JANOLA010000405.1:0-4677 GCA_031419535.1 Burkholderiales bacterium
CGCCAGGGAACCCGCCGCACGGTAGATTTCGTCGAAGCGCGCATAAACACGCTCGTAGTGGTTCACACCGCCCACCAAGCCGAGGATGCGTGCGTTGTCGGCCAGGTCGGTCCAGACCAGATTGCCGAACAGCCCCTTCACGAAGGGCTTGCCTTCCTTGGCCGCCAGCAGCTTGAAATACTCCTTGGTCGCGATCAGCGCTTCAACGGCCTGGTCCGGGTTGGCGCGCGCAGCGGTGGCGCCGTCGAGCCAGCCATCGTGAAACTTCTGGAAGACGTCTTCGTTTTCGGTCTTCGCCAGTTCGCGCTGGTCGCAGACGATCACGTCGTAGATCAGATTCGTCGCCGTCTTCGTCGAGTAGATGATCCGCGAGCCCTTCACTTCGCGCAGCGCGAGCGACAAGTCCGGGTCCCACAGCACCGCGGCCTTGACGCTGCCCGCGACGAAAGCCGCGCGCACGCCCGCGGTGCCTTCCTCGGCCTTGATGAAAACGTTTTTCACCTGCTTCTTGGCGCGTGCCGTCAACGATGAATTTTCGATCGCATCGATCAACATGCCGTGCGACGGCGTGTACTGGAGCAGCGCGACGTCCTTGCCGGCAAGGTCTTCGATCTTCTGCACGGCGGGGTCGCTCACGATCACCGCGTCCGCTCCTTGCGTGTTATCGACGATCAGCAGCGCCCGCGCGTCGTGCCCGGAGTTGCGCAGGTTCGGTTGCTCTTGGGCCCAGAAGTCGGAAGTCCGCCAGGCACATTGCGCGGCTTTCGACTCGAACAGCGTTGTCAATGTCGGAATGTCGTCGTTGATGACGAACTCGATGTTGACGCCCAGTTTGGCGTAGATGGAGCCTGGCTGCGTCTTGAGACTGTTGCCGTTGGCCACGAGTGCCGGCGCATAGCCATGAAAACTGACGAGACTCACGCGCAAGGGGTTGGCGGCGCTGCCCAGCCTGCCTGCCACCGTGCCAGCAGGCTTTACCGCGGCGGCAGGCTTCGCCGGCTCGCCGGGCGTGGCCTGAACCGCGACGGCCGGCGGCTTGTCCGCCTGACGTTCGAGCCACTTTTCTTTCAGGAAAAAGTTCCATGCGACCGACGCCAACGCGGCCAAGCCGATCAACACGATCAGCACTTTCGTCAAGGGACCGGGTCCGTATTTCATTGCCATGCTTCTCTCACTTGGTTGTCACTTCGTCGGGGTGGTTTCGAACTGCGCGATCAGACCTGTCAGCGCCTGAGCGGTTTGCGCCAACTGGGCAAGTTCCCGATTGGCGGAGTCGCGCCGGGCCTGATAGGCCGCTTCGAGTTCCGCCGTTTCCTGCGCGCCGCGCGCGATTTCGCGCGCAAGCAAGCCTTCAAGTTCGGCGATCTGGCGGCGAATTTCCGCCAGCGTGGTTTCCTGGCGTCGCGCCACGTCTTGCAAACCCGCCTGGGTTTCCTGCTGGTCGCGCGCCACGGCGGAGCGGATCGACGCCGCGTGACGCTCGATCGCGGCGACCTTGGCGGCAGCGTCGCGCTTCGGATCGTCGAGCGACCAGGTGTCGTCGGCCGCGTCGAGGGCATGAATCGTTTGGCGCCGCGTCGGCGCATCCATGGCCTTCAAGCCATCGATCAGCCTCAGCAAGCGCTCGGCGGGGTAAGGACAGGCTGGCACCCCTGCTGCTTCGTAGATCTGATCCACCGACATTCCCGCCGGGCGATCGACGGGCAGTGCAGCGCTGGCGTCTCCTGCCGGCGCCGCTGGCCGCGGCTCATGCGACAGCTCGGCCTCGGGTTCCTCCGATGCGCCGTCGTCCACTCGGCTCACCAGCCCGGCTCGCTCGAGCAGGTTGAACATTCCCTTCATTGTTTGCTCCTGACCATTGGCGTCAAACTAGCGGATCATCTTACGCAAAGGGGATCGCTGCAACCTGGAACGATGCGTGAATCACACCGCGAACCCGTCGTCAGCCTGGATCACCGCGCCGTTGACGAAGTGGCTTTCGTTCGCGCACAGCATCATCAACACCGCGTCCAGGTCTTGCGGCTTGCCGATGCGCTTGCGCGGCAGCATGTCGATCAGGCGCTTGCCCTGGTCTGTTTGCCAGTGGTGGTGGTTGATCTCGGTGTCGATGTAGCCGGGGCACAGCGCATTCACATTGATGCCGTAGCGCCCCCACTCCAGCGCCATCGCGCGCGTCATGTGGATCACCGCCGCCTTGCTCATCGCGTAGACGCCGATCTGCCCGAGCACCCTCATTCCCGCCGTCGACGCGATGTTGACGATGCGCCCGCCCGTGAACGTTCCCGGTGCCGCCCCCTTCGCGCGCGCCAGCATGCGCTTGCCCACTTCCTGCGCGACAAAGAATGCGCCCTTGGTGTTGGTGTTGAAGATGAAGTCGTAGTCTTCTTCGCTCACGTCGACGAGCTTCTGGGTCGTGCTCACCCCGGAGTTGTTGACGAGGATGTCGATGCCGCCCATCTCGGTTTCGGTGTGCGCGACCGCGGCCTTGATGCTGGAAAGAATCGTCACGTCGAGCGTGACGACATAGGCCACACCGCCGGCCGCCTCGATCTCGGCGCGCAGCGCCTTGAGCCGCTCCACCCGCCGCCCGGCGAGCGCCACCGCCGCGCCCGCCGCCGCGAGCGTCTTCGCGAACTGTGTGCCCAGGCCACTGGAGGCGCCGGTGACGAGCGCAACGCGCCCTGAGAGGTCGATGGTGTAGCTCATGAAAAATGCTCCCGGGTGCTCATACGAAACTCATGCGAAAAGAAGGCAACGGCAAAGGCGGCCCCGTCAGCCGCGCTCGATAGAATGCCGCGTCACAGCGAGCCGCATTGTCCATGAGCCCGCCGGGCCGCCCCAAGGGCGAATACCGGAGTGCGCAGCACGAAGGTTTCCGAATGACCCCCGACGCCATCCTAGAAAAATACGGCCCGCGCGAGGCCATGGAGTACGACGTCGTGATCGTCGGTGCCGGCCCCGCTGGCCTGGCCGCGGCGATCCGCCTGAAACAGCTGGCGGCCCTGCAAGGCAAGGAATTCACCGTCGTCGTGCTCGAGAAGGGCTCCGAGCCCGGCGCGCATATTTTGTCGGGCGCGGTGATGGACCCGCGCGCCATCGACGAGCTGTTTCCGGATTGGCGCGGCCAAGGCGCACCGCTGAACCAGGCGGTGACGGGCGACGACCTGCTGGTGCTCAGCGAAACCGGCGCCACGCGCACGCCCGACTGGCTGGTGCCGCGCAACTTCCATAACCACGGCTGCTACGTCATTGCGCTGGGCAACGTCGTGAAGTGGCTCGCGGCCCAAGCGGAAAGCCTGGGCGTCGAAATCTTCCCGGGCTTTGCCGCGGCGGAAGTTCTGTACGACGAGCAGGGGCGCGTCAAGGGCGTGGCCACCGGCGACCAGGGCATCGGCAAAGACGGCGCGCCCAGTGGCAGCTTTCAGCGCGGCGTCGAGCTTTCGGCCAAGTACACCGTCTTTGCAGAAGGCGCTCGCGGCAACCTGGGCAAGCAGTTGCTCGCCCACTACAACCTGAACGCCGGGCGCGACGTGCAAAGCTTCGCGATCGGCATCAAAGAGCTGTGGGAAGTGGAGCTGTCGCGCGCCAAGCCCGGGCTGGTGGTGCACACCGCCGGCTGGCCGATGCTCGATGACACCTTCGGCGGCGGTTTCCTCTACCACCTGGAAGACAACAAGGTCACGCTCGGCTTCGTGATCGGGCTGGACTACGCCAACACCTGGATGAGCCCGTTCGAAGAGATGCAGCGCTGGAAGACGCACCCGTCGATTCGCGCCCACATCGAAGGTGGCAAACGCATCGGCTACGGCGCGCGCGCCATCAACAACGGCTCGCCGCAGGCGCTGCCCAAACTGGTGTTTCCCGGTGGTGCCCTCGTCGGCTGCGACGCCGGCACCATGAACGCGGCACGCATCAAGGGCAGCCACGCGGCGATGAAGTCCGGCATGCTCTGCGCCGAGGCGCTGTGCGAAGCGCTGGCCGCAGGACGGGCCCACGACGAACTCGCCGCCTACCCGGAAGCGTTCGAGAAGAGCTGGTTGATGCTGGAGTTGCAGCAAACGCGCAACTTCAAGAACTGGTTCAAGAAGGGCAAGCTGGTCGGCCAATTGATGACGGGCGTGGAGCAGTGGTTCCTGCCGAAGATCGGCGTGCACACACCGCCGTGGACGCTGCACCGCCACGAGCCCGATCACGAGTTCCTGAAACCCGCGGCCGAGTGTGCGCCCATCGTGTACCCCAAACCCGACGGCAAGCTGACGTTTGACCGGCTGAGCTCGGTCTTCATCAGCAACACGAACCACGCCGAAGACCAACCGGCGCACCTGACGCTGAAGAATACCGAGGTGCCGGTGGCGACCAACCTGGCCAGGTACGCCGGGCCTGAAGCCCGCTACTGCCCGGCCGGCGTCTACGAGTTCGTGAAAACCGATTCAGGCGCCGACCGCCTGCAGATCAACGCGCAGAACTGCGTGCACTGCAAAACCTGCGACATCAAGGACCCGACGCAGAACATCGTCTGGGTCACGCCCGAGGGCGGCGGCGGGCCGAACTACGCCGGCATGTAGAAGGCCACGCGCGCCCGCGCTGCGCGTCGGGCGCCTCGATCGCTTTCGCTCTTGCTCCCTCTCCCCCTGGGAGAGGGCTGGGGGCGAAGCGGGGCTTTCGAGCCGCATGCGG
>JANOLA010000406.1:0-3901 GCA_031419535.1 Burkholderiales bacterium
CCGCGTCATCACCGACCAAGCTCGCGAACAGCCAGGACACCGCGAATGGGGCCTCCGCCCGGGGGGACCACCACCCGCCAGCAGCCACCCACCGTGGCCGGCCACGAGTTTGCGTGCCCCCCGGTTGCCGGGGCAGGTGGCTCGGGCTACGGTCGTAGGCCCCATTCGCGGTGTCCTGGCTGCTTGCACGCTTGGCTGGTGTTGATGGCGCTGCGGGTCGTGGACCACATCGGGTGCCCCGCGAGCGTGGGCCGGAGAACGTACCCCGGGCCGCCTGCCCTCGCGCGGAGCTTGGCATGCGCGCAGCGGCGAACGGCGAACAACGAACGCCAGCAACGGGTCGACAGGAGCGGCTCACTTCACAAAGTTCGCCGCAAGAAAGCCGACCGCCAAGTTCGGAATCCGACAGGGCCTGCGTCACGCCACCAGCAGCCTCACCGAACGCGGCCAGCAATCACATCGCGTGCAGGCCGCCGTCCACCATCAGCGTGGTGCCGGTGATAAACGCCGCTTCATCGCTCGCGAGCCAAAGCACCGGCCAGGCGATCTCGAGCGGCGTGGCCCAGCGGCGCAGCAGCGTCGCGTGCTCGCGTTCCATCGCCAGATGGTCGAGTGCCTTGCCGGCGGCGCGCGCCTTCTTCACATGAAAGTCGGTGAGCGTCGGCCCGGGGCAGACGGCGTTGGCGCGGATGCCGTGCGCCGCCTCTTCATGCGCGAGCGTGCGCGTCAGCGCCAGCAGGGCGGCCTTGGTGGCGTCGTACAGGCCCATGCCCTTGCGGCCGGTCACGGCGTAACACGATGAGACGTTGACGATCGCGCCGCGCCCACTCTTGCGCAGCGCCGGCAACGCAGCGCGGCAGTAGTTCGCGCTGCCCATCAGGTTCACGCCGAGCACCGCCTGCCACTCCTGCGGCGTGGCGTCGGCGAGCGCCGCGTAGTTGCGCATCGCGGCGTTGTTGATCAGCACGTCGAGCTGGCCATGCGCCGCGATCGCGTGCACGGTGGCGGCGTGCGCCGCATCGGCGTCGGCGACGTCGGCGGCGTACTTCGCGATCCGCGCGCCGTGCGTCTGCTGTTCGATCTGCGCGCAGGTCGATTCCAGCGCGCCGGCGTCGGTGTAGACGAGCGTCACGGCCGCGCCGTGTTCGACGAACAGCCTGGCGATCGCGGCGCCGATGCCGGCGCCGGCACCGGTGATCAGCGCCGCCTTGCCTTGCAAGCGGCCGACCGGCTGCGCGGGCGCGCGGGCGGCCGCGGCAAGATCAGTCGGCTTTTGCACCGGTGGCCTTGATCACCTTGCCCCAGCGCGGAATTTCGCTGCGGATCCAGGCGCTGAAGTGTTCGGGCGTGCCGGCGACGATCTCGAACTCCATCGCGGTGAGCTTGTCGCGGATTTCGGGCGAGGTGACGATCTTCACGATCTCCTTGTGGTAGCGGTCGATGATCGGCCGCGGCGTGCCTCCCGCCGTGAGAAAGCCGATCCACGCCACCGCCACCAGATCGGGGTAGCCCGACTCGGCGAGCGTGGGCACGTCGGGCGTTCCCGGAAAACGCTTCGCGCCCGACGACGCGATGAGCCGCAACCGCCCCTCCTTGGCGAACTGCAGCACGTTGCCGGGCACCATGAACGCCGCCTGCACCTGGCCGCCCACCAGATCGGTCAGCGCCGGCGCGGCGCCCTTGTACGGGATGTGCGCGATGTCCAGCCCCGCGGCGAGCTTGAGCATCTCCATCGTCAGGTGCGACGCACTGCCCACCGCGATCGAGCCGTACGACAGCTTGCCCGCTTGTGCCTTCGCGTGCGCGACAAATTCACCGATGTTCTTCACGGGCAACGACGGGTTGACGACGAGGTACTGCGGCGTCGTCACCATCAGCGTGATCGGCGCCAGGTCTTTCAGCGGGTCGTACGGCAGCTTGTCGAACAGCGTGACATTCACCGCGATCGGCCCGTTGTAGCCGATCAGCAGCGTGTGGCCGTCAGGAGCCGACTTGGCGACGAAATCGGCGCCGATGTTGCCGCCCGCTCCCGCCTTGTTCTCGACGACGACCGTCTGGCCGAGCGCCTCTTGCAGCTTAGGCGCGACCAGCCGAGCGAGCACGTCATTCGTGCTGCCGACGATGGGCACGATGATGCGCACCGGTTTGCTCGGCGCCCATTCCTGGGCGTGGACGGGTGCGGGGGCGGTGGCGACCACCATGCACAGCGCCGTGGCCAGTGCCAGCGCCGGGCCCTTCAGCGGCATCGTTGTCATGCGCATCCTTGTTCTGTGATCACAGAGAGTAAACGGGTTTGGCGGGCAGGGCGGGTTGGCCAGGCGCAGCGGGCTTGCCCATCACGTGCTGAATCTTGTCGCGCGCCCAGGGCTTCGGGTCCTGGCCCCTGGGCAGCAACACCCCGGCGGCGCGCACCTGTTGTTCGGCGGCGTTCAGCGCCGGCGGCTCGACGCCCTGCTGCAAACCAAGCGCGGCCTGCTCCAGCATGCGCCGCGCCATCGTGACGCCTTTGTCGGTGGGCAGCAGCAGCTCGCGCGTGCGGTCCTGGACCCTGCCCATGCTTTCCTGCAACGAAGCGTCTTGCTCCGAGAAGCCGAACACGCCGCTGTAGGAGCGTTTCTCTTGCTGCGCTTGCCGGTCGATCAGGTAGTCGTTGTCCTTGTTCGCGCGCGGCCGCCAGGCGATGGCATGTTCGCCCTGTTCATACGCGACGTGAATGCCCTTGCCGGCGGCCATCTGCTCGCGTTCGTGTTCCGAGAGCGGCTTGTCGGGGTGGAAGTTGATGCTCCAGGCCCAGCAGTTTTCATCGTCGCTCGGCACCCACACGTGGCCGCCGAGCGCGTGCTCGCCGAACGGCGGGATCAGCGTGAACCACGGGAACAGCCACTGCGTGATGCGCCAGTAGTGCGAATCGGGCTCGCCGTTGCGCCGGCCGTAGAGCGTGAGGCCGAACGGGTTCTGCTCGATCTCGAACACCACATTGCCGTCGGCCTTGATGTAGTCGAGCGCCTTCACGCCGCGGTGCATCGGGTCGATGTCGACCTCGTAGCGGTGCACGTAAGACACATGCGCGGTGTCGATGCCGCCTTCCATCGCCTGAAGATAGTTGCACTGCTGCAGACGTTTCGAGACGAACACGTGGCTGTCGGGCAGCAGGCACCACTCCACCTCGGGCGGCGCGGGCTGCTTGTCGGGCGGGCCCATGTAGGCCCAGACCAGGCCGCCCCGTTCGATGCACGGGTAGGCCTTGATGCGCATGCGCTGCGCCACATGCGCCACCTGCGGCGCCGAGGGCACGTCGACACACGCGCCCGTGCGGTCGAACTTCAGGCCGTGGTACGAGCAGCGAATGCCGCACTCTTCATTGCGCCCGAAAAACAGCGACGCGCCGCGGTGCGTGCAGAACTCGTCGATCAATCCGGGCGCGCCGGTCGTGTCGCGAAATGCGATGAGCTTTTCGCCGAGGATTTGCACGCGCTGCTGCGGGCCGTCCGGGTCCTTGATTTCATTGCAGGCGAGGATCGGCACCCAATAGCGGCGCATCAGATCGCCCATTGGCGTGCCGGGGCCGGTGCGGGTGAGCAGGTCGGATGTGGCACGGTCCATCGAGCCGATTATCGACGCCACCCGCGCGGGGCCGATGCCGGGGCGTCCCGAGTACCCGTGGCCGCGCCGGTGCCTGGGCTCAAGCCCGCCCAAGCCCGATACTTCGCCCGACCGTTTTCGCAGTCACGCATGAAGAAAACATTGACCAAGGCACCGCAGCCGCGCACGCGCGACGCCGAGCGCTCGCAGCTCGACATCCTGGACGCGGCGCTGGGCGAATTCGCCGAGTTCGGATTGGGCGGCGCGCGCATGGACCGCATCGCGCAGCGCGCGGCGGTGAACAAGCGGCTGATCTACT
>JANOLA010000407.1:0-7560 GCA_031419535.1 Burkholderiales bacterium
TTGCCCACCGCGCCGGCCTCTGCCCACTTGCCCACAGCCTCCTACCACGATGATCAAGAAAGTCTCCTTTGAAAAGACAAAAAGCTCAAGATGAAAGATACAAGGGTTGGGGTGAGGGTTGCCGAACGGTCACTGAGCCGAGGCGCCGGCCGTCGCCCCCGCCCTCTCCCGCAGGCGGGAGAGGGGGTAAGTCCGTCTCGACCCGGCGCGCCCTGAGTGCTTGAAGTCGACCACCTCACCAAGCGCTTCGACGGCTTCACCGCCGTCGACCGCGTGTCGTTTCGCGTCGAGCGCGGCGAGATCCTCGGGCTGATCGGGCCCAACGGTTCGGGCAAGAGCACCACGTTCAACGTCATCGCCGGGCTCTACCCGCCCACGTCGGGTTCGATCCGGCTGGACGGGCAGGAGATCGGCGGCCTGCCGCCGAACCGCATCTGCCAGCGCGGCATCGCGCGCACCTTCCAGATTCCGCGGCCGTTTCGCAAGCTCTCGATTCTGGAGAACGCGACGCTGGCGGCGTTCTACGGCTCCTCGCAATCCATCGGGCGTGCCGAGGCCGAGCGCCGCGCGCAAGAGGCGCTGGCGCTGATCGGCCTGCCGAGTGACCCCGCAGCGCAGGTGGACGGCCTGGGCGCCGCGGGCCTGAAGAAGCTCGAGATGGCGCGCGCGCTGGCCACGCAGCCGCGGCTGCTGCTGGCCGACGAGAGCCTGGGCGGTCTGGACGAGGGCGAGATGAACCAGGCCGCCGACATGCTCAAGCGCATTCGCGACGAGCGCGGCATCACCATCGTCTGGGTCGAGCACATCATGGGCGTGCTGATGCGCGTGATCGACCGCTGCATCGTGCTCGACCACGGCGAAGTCATCGCGAGCGGCCTGCCCGCCGAGGTGACGCACGACCCGAAGGTGGTGGAGGTCTACCTCGGCACCGATGCCGGCGCGGTGCAACAGCAGGTGAAGACGCAAGTGACGCAGCAGGTGAGTCAACAGACCGGGGCGCGAGCCACATGAGCACGATGCTGCGCCTGAAGGATGTGTGCGCCGGCTACGGCAGCTTCCAGGTGCTGTTCGGCGTGTCGCTCGAAGTGAAAGCCGGCGAGGCCGTGGCCGTGATCGGCCCTAACGGCGCGGGCAAGACGACATTGCTGCGCGCGATTTCCAAGCTCATCGGCACGACTGGCGGCGAGCTCGAGATGGAGGGGCGGCGCTACAACGCGGTGCCGGCGCACGAGGTGATCTCGCTCGGTATCGCGCAGGTGCCGGAGGGCCGGCGCCTCTTCCCCCGGTTGACGGTGGAAGACAACCTGCGCATGGGCGCCTTCCTGCCCGCGGCGCGCAAGCACCTGCAAGAGCGCCTCGACAAGGCCTACGCGCTGTTCCCTCGGCTGAAGGAGCGGCGGCTGCAGCTGGCCGGCACGCTGTCGGGTGGCGAGCAGCAGATGTGCGCGATCGGGCGCGCGCTGATGAGCGGCCCGAAGCTGCTGCTGCTCGATGAGCCCTCGGCCGGCCTGGCGCCGCTGGTGGTGCAGGCTATCTTCGAGGTGGTGCGGCGCATGCGTGCCGACGGCTACACGGTGCTGATCGTCGAGCAGAACATCCAGCAGGTGCTGCGCGTGGTGGACCGCGCCTACCTGCTCGAAACCGGCCGCATTCACACCAGCGGGCCGGCCGCCGAGCTGCTGGCCAATGACGAAGTGCGGCGCGCCTACCTGGGCGTGTGAAGGACACGATGGCACAAATCTTCGACATCTTCTTCCTCGAGGCGGTGGTGAACGGCCTGCTGCTCGGCGGCCTGTTCGCGCTGCTGTCGCTCGGGCTGAACCTGATCTTCGGCGTGATCGACGTGGTCTGGATCTGCTACGCCGAGCTGATCATGATCGGCATGTATGCGATCTGGTATCTGCACGTGCAGCAGGGTGTGACGCTGTGGATCGCCTTCCCGGCGTGCATCGCGCTGATGGGCGTGCTCGGTGCGGGGTTGCACCACTTCGTGATCCGGCCGGTGCTCGCGGCCGAACCGATCAACCAGTTGCTCGTCACCGGCGGCATGCTGTTTCTGTTGCAGGCGGTGGCGACGGTGCTGTTCGGCGTGGAGTTCCGCAACCTCGGCGTGCGGCTGCCGGGAATCGCGATTGGCGAGATGAGTGTCTCGAGCGCGCGGCTGGTGGCCTTCGCGGTGGCGATGGCGGCGATTGCCGGCACGTATCTGTTCCTGAACCGCAGCTTCATGGGCACGGCGATCCGCGCGATCAGCCAAGACCGCGCCATCATGCCGCTGATGGGTGTGAACCCGGGGCGCGTCTACCTGTTGACCTCCGCACTCGGCGGCGCGCTGGCGGGCCTGGCGGCATGTCTGCTGGTGCTGCAGTACGACGTGCACCCTGCCATCGGCCTGTCGTTCGGCCCGCTCACTTTTCTGATCTGCGTGCTCGGCGGCCTGGGCAACCTGATCGGCGGCTTCGTCGCCGCATTCGTCTTCGCCCAGTTCATCTCGCTCGGCGGCTTCTTCTTCCACCTCGAATGGGGCTACGTGATCGCGTTCGTGTTCTTCATCGCGACCATGTTCTGGAAACCCGAGGGGCTGCTGTCGAAGCGGCGGCGCGCATGAAGCTGCCCGAGATGAACCGCCGCTGGGGGATCGGCCTGCTGCTCCTCGCCGCACTCGTGGTGACGCCGCTGTTCGGCCCCGGCAAATACGCGCTGCACCTGATGGTGATGGCGCTGCTGTGGTCCTACATCTACACGAGTTGGTCGATCATGGGGCGCCTGGGCCTGGTGAGCTTCGGCCACGGCGCGTTCCTCGGCATCGGTGCCTACACCGTCGTGCTGCTGTGGAACCTGGCCGACATCTCGCCATGGATCGGCGCGCCGGTGGCGGTGTTGATTTCGCTGGCCGTGGCCTTGCTCATCGGGCTGCCGTGCTTTCGCTTCAAAATCGTCGGCCACTATTTCGCGCTCGTCACGCTGGCGTTGTCGGAGGTGACGCGCCTGGTCATCGTGGGCCTGCGCGACCACACGGGCGGCTCGCTCGGGCTCACGCCCAAGCCCGACCTCGTGAGCGGCGCCACCGCATCGCTGAAGGCGCTGCAATTCGCCGACAAGACGGTCTGGTTCTACGCGGTGCTGGTGTGCTGGCTGCTCTCGCTGTGGGTCTGGCGCGCGGTCGACCGCAGCATGGGGCGCCTGGCGCTGCAAGCGATCAGCGAAGAGGAGGACGCCGCCGCGTCGATCGGCATCGACGTCACGCGCGCCAAGCTTCGCGTGACATTGATATCCGCTGCAATGACGTGTTTCGGCGGCGTGCTGATGGCGCAGTACCAGCTCTACGTGAACCCGGAGACGGTGTCGGGCATCGGCGTCTCGCTGCAGATGGTGTTCGGCGTGATTGCCGGCGGCATGTTCGTGATGCTCGGGCCGACGGTGGGCGCGGTGTTTCTGCTGCTGCTCTCGGAATCGCTTCGCGTGCTGATCGGCAACCGCGTGCTCGGCGTCGACATCACGATCTACGGGCTGCTGCTGGTGCTGTTCATCATCTACATGCCCAAGGGGATTCTGGGGGCGGCGTGGCCGCGCGGGGGGGGGCGGGGCGAGTAGGCAACGCCGCTCTGTCAAAGTGGCGTTTGAACCGCCTATCCGCTCAGGCGCTCATGCCGCCGCCAAACTCACTTGGCATTGGTCGCGACCTTCGCGCTTGGCGCGGTACAGCGCTTCGTCGGCGCGCTCGAGCGACGCCTCGAACGTTTCATTCGGCCCGACGATGGCCACGCCGACGCTTACCGTCACGCCGCGAGCCAGCTTCAGGCGGCCTTGCCAGTCGACTCCGGTAACCGCCGCGCGCAGCCGCTCGGCCACGCTGCGAGCGATTTGCAGGTCCTCGACAGGGACGATGGCCACGAATTCTTCGCCGCCGTAACGCGCGAGCAACGAGTCCACCCGCAGCTGCGCCTTCAAGGTCGATGCGGCCAGCTGCAGCACCGCGTCTCCCATCGCATGGCCGAAGCTGTCGTTGATGCGCTTGAAATGGTCCAGGTCCAGCATCAGCACCGCCACGTCGCGCCGGAGTTTGTGCTGCTGCCCGATCAACGCAGGCGCGAGTTCGCGCAGCGCCCGCCGCGTCATGATGCCGGTGAGTTCATCGGTGATCGCACGGTCGCTCAATTGCTGGCGCAGGCGCGCGTTCACCCAGGTCAGCAGCAGGCTGGCCACGATCATCGGCAGCACGCCGTAGAGCACCGCAAAGATCGACTTGAGCGGCAATGGTACGTACAGAAGATCGGCCTGTGCAGGGCCGTGGTATTCGAGCGCGAAGGCCACGCGCACCCAAGCGGTGACGGCCAGCGAGACAAACGAGGCACCGAGTGCGAGTTCGATCGGGTCGCGCGGGCGCAGCACAAAGCCGCGTATCAACCAGATCAACAGCGACGCCAGGCCAGCCAGGTTGGCAGCATAGACGATGCCGAAGGTGTGCGGGCCAGCCTGCATCGCTGCCCAGCTGGTGAGCGCGAACGCGGCGATCAACGTTGCCGTCCAGGCCGCGGCAAGCAACCGGCCCTGCAGCGCACCCAGTCCGCGGGCGATCAGCGTCACGCCGGCCAGGCTGCCGAAAGCGAGCGAGAACTGGGCTGCCGCATGGGCCGCGTTTTCACCCAGTGCCGCCGGCATGAGGCCGATGCCGAGAATGACAAATCCCCAGCCGCACAGGCGCAGCGCGTCCTGGGCGTCGAGCCCCCCGGACGATCGCCAGCCGGCGGCCAGGCGCTGCCCACGCCAGGCCGCGAGCTCGGCGTGATCGGCTACGGAAACTCAGCGCGGGTCAGGCGCGCCACGCCGTCGAAGTTGCATGGGCTGGCTCGGGTCTGTGGCTCAAGTCCGCGGCAACAAGCGCTTGTGGGCGCCAGCGCCCGGTGCCGCACAGTTCAATTTGCTGCCGACATACGACCATTGCCCGGGTGAGCGTGGGGTCTACGGGATCACCCGCTCGGTGGCGACGCGCCGCACGTCCATCTCGAACTCCAGCTCCAGGATCGGCGGCGCGCACACCTGCCAGGTGAGGCCTTGGTTCGTGAGCCCGTCGGCGGCGAAGTGCGACGCGAGCAGCGGGTGGATGTCGTGGGCCGTGTAGACCTGCGCCGCGGTCAATGCCGCCCAGTCGCCGCCGAGGCTCGCGGTGCGCGCCCGCATGGTGCGCAGCACGTAGGCCGCCTTGGCCGCCAGGCCGGCCGGCGTGACATCGCCACGCGCGACGATGCCCTCGGGGAAGGGCTGATCCTCCGGCCACTCGCCGCTGCCGGCAACGACAAATTCGGTACCCACCACGGAGGAGCCCGTTGCGTGGGGCGCGGCGGCCCCCGTCAGCACGGTGTAGCTGAAGGCGAAGAACGACGCCTCGGCGGGCGCGTCGAACACCGGGCAGACGTTGCTGCGCGCCACCGGATTCAGCCCTTCGCGCACGATGCCCCAGCGCGAGAGCGCGTCCACGTACCCGCGGTTGAAGCCCTTGAAACCGTCCATCGTGAAGGGTTGGGGAGAACGCAACTCGGCGCCGCACAGCGCCTGCAACGGGCGCCCGACGGATGTCAGGTGCGCCTCGATCGCGTCGAAGCCGCGCGCCACCGGCAGTGGCCGAGCGAAGCGCGCACGCTGAATCGCGAAGCCGGGCATGGCGATCACACCCTGCGAATACGCAAACCCGCCGCGCAGGAAGCGGTAGCCACCGGGCTCGAAGGCATCAATTGCGGTCATCGTCGGTTGTTCTCCGGCTGCTTCGGACCGAATGCCACGGCCCGCGGGATTGGGCTGCGCGGTGGCCTACGCGTTCGGAATGGGTTTGAGCTTGCCGCGAAAACTTTCCTTCAGCGGCTTGCCCGGCAGTGGCGGAAACACGATCTTCGCCTCGGGCACGTTGGTGTCGGGCAAGTGGTCGAGCAGGTGCCGGATCAGCGCGAGCCGGCCGCTGCGCTGGTCGTTGAAATCGACCAGCGCCCAGGGCGCCGCCTTGGTGTGGGTGGCCTCCAGCATGGCCTCGCGCGCCAAGGTGTAGTCGGCGTATTTTTCGCGCGCCTTCAAGTCGATCGGCGAGAGCTTCCAGCGCTTCATCGGGTCTTCCAGGCGTTCGGCGAAACGCTCTTCCTGCAGCGCCTGGTCCACCGTGAGCCAGTACTTGAAGAGCAGGACGCCGTCTTGCACGAGCAGTTTTTCGAACTGCGGCGCCTGCTCGAGAAACAGCGCGGTTTGCTCGGGTGTGCAGAAACCCATCACCGGCTCGACCCCGGCACGGTTGTACCAACTGCGGTCGAACAGCGCGATCTCGCCGGCCGCCGGCAGGTACGGCACGTAACGCTGGAAGTACCACTGCGTGCGCTCGCGGTCGCTCGGCTTGCCCAGTGCCACCACATGGCACTGGCGCGGGTTCAGCGTGTCGGCGATCGCCGCGATCACACCGCCCTTGCCCGCCGTGTCGCGCCCTTCAATGATCACGACGAGCCGCTTGCCGGTGGCCTGCAGCCAGCAGGCCATGCGGTTCAGTTCGAGCTGGAGTGGCGCGAGCTTTTCCAGGTACTCGCCCTTGCCGATCCGGCCCTTCGTGCTGTCTCCTGATTTCTTCTTGTCGGTCATGCTTCTGCTCCTTGTGAATCACTTCGCGCGCAACGCACCCGCCGCACGCGCCAGCGCCGTGATGCGCTGCCAATCGCCTTTGGCCACGGCGTCGGCGGGCGTGAGCCACGAACCGCCACACACCTTCACGTTCGGCAGCGCCAGGTACTGCGGCGCGGTCTCGACGCTGATGCCGCCGGTGGGGCAGAACACCACGTCGGGGAACGGGCCGGCGAGTGCCTTGAGCATTGGAATGCCGCCCGCCGCGCTGGCCGGGAAGAACTTCAGGAACCCGTAGCCGTCGGCGTTGGCCTGCATCACTTCGCCGGCCGTCGCGACGCCGGGCAACAAGGGCAGGCCGAGATCGCGGCAGGCCTGGCCCACCACCTGCGTGTAACCCGGGCTCACGCCGAAGCGGCAGCCCACGTCTTTCGCGGCGCGTGCGTCGGCGGCATTGCGGATGGTTCCGGCGCCGACGATCGCTTCGGGCACCGCCTTCGCGATCGCCTCCATGCAGCGCAGCGCGACCTTGGTGCGCAGTGTCACTTCGAGGACGCGCACCCCGCCTTCGACGAGCGCACGCGCCAGCGGCACGGCGACGCTGACGTCGTCGATCACGATCACGGGGATCACGGGGCCATGTGCGGCGAGGTCGAGTGTGTTCATGCGGTTCCTGGTTGTCAGTGGGGTCGGTAGGGTCGGCGGGAGTCGGCAGACGCTCGGCAACGCGCCGGGGTCAAAGCCAGGTGCAAGCCCCTTCCTCGGCACTGCACACGTTGCGCCGCATGCCCGCGAACAGGTCACGCCCGAGACCGCGGCCGTTGGCACGTTGCTGCGCGTCGGCGATGACGGCGTGCTCGCGGGCGGCCCAGACGGCGGGGTCGACGAGCGCCTCCAGCGTTCCTGCCACGGCGTCCAGGCGGATCATGTCGCCGTCGCGCACCTTGGCAAGCATCCCGCCGGCCA
>JANOLA010000408.1:0-3006 GCA_031419535.1 Burkholderiales bacterium
TGAGACCAACATCCCTGCGCCATTGCCGGGATTATGTCCAGCATCGCGGAACCGCAAAGCTCAGGAACTCCCAGCTACCAAGGACCTCCAGCCCTTGCCACAGCCGAACTGTTCATAACTGGGACCTGTGCATAACGGCCCAAAGCTGTCCGTAGGCGTGCGTTCAGCCTGCGCAGGTTTCCACGCCAGGGCGACGGCGGCGCCCCCGTTCTCCGGCCCACGCGCGCGGGGCACGGTCGCAGACTGGAATGCTTTGCCGCGTCAACACGGTTTCGCCCTGGGAACGTCGGGGACACCGCGAATGGGGCCTGCGCCCGGGGGCGCCACCGCCGCCCTGCTGCCACGAGCCGTTGCCTGCCACGCCTTCGCATGCCATCCGCGTGCCGGGGCAGGTGGCTTGGGGTATGGGCGCAGGCCCCCATTCGCGGTTCTACCAACCTGGACCCGAGGAGACCTTGTTGATGGAGATCCGGCAGTGAACCGGATAGGGCGCCCCGCGAGCGTGGGGCCGGAGAACATACCCCAGGCCACCTGCCCCACGCGCGACCATTGCACAAAGCACCCAGCGCAGTACCCATCCCGCGCCACGCAGGCCTGCGCAACCTCTGCACGCGCATCGCTGTGAACGGCAGCAACGGGTCGCCTCTTGCCCTCCGGCCTCGTGAATTCGAAGCGCGATAGCCGCCGCACGGACAGGTGGATTCCGGTTAGCGACCGACCGCAGAACCGTGCTGATGCTGAGTAGGTCGTCGGGCGGGATCGGGCTGGTTCGTCAGGCGGGCGAAATGCAGGCCCTGCCGTTCAGTACCCTCGACAACGCGGCGCGCGTCACGCCAAGCTGCACAGCCGCCTCGGTGACGCTCAGCCCCAGCGCCGGGTGCACGTCGTCGCGACAGGTCTCGCCGGGGTGCGCAGGGTTGTGCATGTTGCGCATCTGAAGTCCGCAGTGACAGCCGAAGTCGCTTCAGACCAGCAGCTCCACCGGTGGCGTCAGCGCGAAGCCCTTTGCCAGCTTCGCCAGTCGTTTGTCGAATGTCGCGAACCCGGAAGCACGCGAACTGCGCGCCAGGTGCAGCGCGTCGGCGAAATCCAGACCTTTGTCGAACGCATCGACTGCCATCAGGACCGCTGCGCGATCTTCGAACGTGATGTGCTCGATGCTTGCCAGCGCGCGCAACACGCGTGAAATGTCCCTCGTTGGCAGTTCATAGAACCCGCGCAGGACCCATTCCAGTTCCAGCAACACGGTCACCGAGACGAACGATCGTTCGGCAAGCGCTGCGACGGCGGCCGGCCGCTGTTTGGCGGCCTGTGCATCGTCGGCATCATCGACGAAGAACCGCGCCAGGACGTTCGTATCCAGGGCCCTCATGGCTTGCCGCGCCGTGAACCGGCCAGCAGCGACGCAGGGTCGAAATCCGCCAAGCGGCGTGGAACGCCGCGCGCTGGCGCCTTGACCATGCCCGCCATGCCGGTCATGTCAGCCGTCGCGACGGAACGTACGACGCGCAGCTTCAGCCCATCCGATTCTTCGTGCACCTCGATCCTGGCGCCTGCACCCATACCGAGCCGGCGCCGCAATTCGGCGGGCAACACGATCTGGCCTTTGGATGAGACGATGAGCGTCGCCATGTCGGTTTCCAGACTGAACCATCGGGTTTCATCATAGCGTTGCTTACGTGGTAAGTCAAAGGTGAGCGATCCTGTTCTGACCCGGAACCACGGCGGGGCGCCTGGGGACGCCCGTTGTCAATGATCAAGATCGCCTTTCGGTCGTCCGCTTTGCGACCTCCAGGCGCTTGATCGCCTGCGGGCTCAGGCGGCGCAGCGGCGGCGAGCTTGATCAGCGGCCGCGCAAGGCGCTTGCGCGGCTGCTGCGGACCCGCCACCTCCCACTGCAAAGCATCGATCACCAGCTGGCGCAGTGTGGGGCTACGACGGAACGCTTCGCGTCCGCAGGTCGCCGGGGCGACTCTTCAGGCGCTGACCGAGTGCGCCTCGAAATTCACGTTTAAGCACTCGCGGATTGCATGAAAGATGGCAGCGAGGTTGTCCATGCTGGGGTTGCCAGCAGGCGAGAGCATGCGATGCAGACTCTTGCTCGGCTTGGCGGTCAGTGTCGCAAGTCGCTCGAAACCGATGGTCGCATTGACCAGGTCGCGCAGGATCAGTCGTGCCGTCTCGGGCTCCCCGTTGAGGAACAGCGTGGCTGCTTCGTCCAGCAGAGCTTGAGCGAACGCCGGATCACGCTCGACCCGTTCGACTACCGTTTGTTTGAAATTGCGTGTCAGTGCCATGGAATTCACCTCTTTCTCTGGCCGCTGTCGGCCTTGCGGGTCAGGGCCTTCTTGCGGGCCTTGTACTCCGCGAACAAGGCCTTGGCATGATCGATATCGCGCTGCTGACCGCGCTTTGTGCCACCGCCGAACAGCACGATCAATGTCTCACCGTCTTTCGCGAGGTACAGCCGGTAGCCCGGGCCCCAATCGATGACGTACTCACCCATCCCGTCGAACCACTTCACGCTGGAGGTGTTGCCCAACTCCAACCGCAACTCGGCCGTGGTGACCTTCGCTGCGGCGCGCGGGTCGAGGCTGTCGAACCATGCCTTGTAGGGGTTCGAGCCGTCTTCTCGCAGATACTCATCGACGCGGATGGACATGAGATAATGGTAACAGATACGTTACCCAGTGTCCCGGCCTCGACATCAAGATTGACGATGCCCACAGCGCATCGTCGCCGACCGCAGCTCCGGCCAGGCCGATCCAGCTTGACTGCCACCCCAGAGGGGAGGCCCCGCGCGAGCGTCGCGTGCGATATTGTTGGCAGGGGCCGCAGGTCGCCGTGTGGTTTGCCATCTGGATGAGGGATGCCCGCAAACCTCTGACTCAATAACCTCAGCCCATGTCACATCCCCACCGCCCCGGCCGCGATACCGAACCAGCTTCAGCGTCTCGGCGTGGGCTGATGCTGGGCGCCGCACTCGCTTGCTTGCCCGGGCTGGGC
>JANOLA010000409.1:0-1781 GCA_031419535.1 Burkholderiales bacterium
GGGGCAGGCCGTCCATCGAGACGGCCAGCGCCGCGCCGTAGGCGTTGCTGGACTCGAACTTCACGGCGCTCAGCGTGTGCGACGGCGCGCTCCCGAAGTGCGCCGCCACGCCTTGCACCCTGGGCGCATCGACGGTGCAGAAGCCCCGCGCGGCATCGAGCACGATCTGCCCCGTGTTCGATCGGATGGGCGCCTGCAAATCGCGGGTGGCTGGCAGTGCGATCCGATGTGCGCTGCCGCTGCCGAATTTTTGCTGCACCGGGCCAGTCAAGAAGGCTGCAGCTTCGGCGGCGCTGTGTGCATCTGCAGCGGCTGCGCCAGCTGCGTCGCGGTTCGGGTCGAAGCTCGTGTTTTCCACAATCGCCGGCGTACTGCGCGCCCACAGATCGCCCATCGCGCGAGGCTCGTGAACAACCGGTTCGCCGCGGGCAAGGTAGCCCCGGCGATAGGCCAGCGCTGCCGCCGGAAAGCTACCCAGCAATTCGGGCGTGCCGAACAGCCACTTGCCCTGTGAGGGCAGGTAGCCGTTTGCCGAGCCGGGCGCTGCAAAGCCCTCGTCACCGGTACTGAACCAGTAGTAGCCTGCGCTGCCCAGCAGCGAAGAATAGGCCGCCACCAGGAACGGCCCTTCCGCAGCGTAGGCATTGGGCATCACCCAGTTGCCCTCGGTCACGAGCATGGGGCGTCCGGCGGTTTGTTTGATCGCGAGGGGCAGCAGGCGCGAGTCGCGCAGCGCGCTCACGTTGGTGAACGTGTCGCCCTCGACGATGGCCCAGCCCTCGTAGCGCCCCTTGTGCGCACCGGCGGTGTAGACGTTGACGGCGTCGACTTCGGCCGCGGTGTAGCTCCAGCGCTCCGCGTCGTTCAAGCGCGCGGCGCTCGCGGTCTTCCAGTTGCCGGCGTTGACGAAGGTCTTGACGCCGAGCTCGTCGCGCAGGTAGCGCACGATGTCGCGGTTGAACTCGAACATCGTGCGCGCCAGGAATTCGGTTTGGTCCGCATGACGGATGGCGCGCCTCGGGTTGGGGGTTTGGGTCAACTCCCAGATCGGCACAAGCGGCGCCCGCCCAGCGGCGAGGGTTTGCGCGTCAACCCGGTCACTCCCCCAGCGCGCAACCGCATGCGCCAGGCTGCCATGCTCCCGGCGCAGGAAGTCGGCGAAGCGCGCCTCGAGCGCATCGCGCTGCGCGCCTTTGATGGCGTCGAGCGTCCAGAACAGCAGGCTGTCTTCGTTCTGGATCTGGATGATCGCCAAGCTCGGGTCCTGCGCGAGCGCAATGCCGGTGTACGGGTTCTTCGGCACGAGCAGCTGCCGTAGCCACGCCTTGTAGGCGTGCTGCAAGGTGGAGTCGAAGAACAGCATGCCCCAGGCGGGCTGGGCCGCGCCACCGGCGATTCCCCAGCCGGGGGCGAACTTCATTGGCCCGGCCCAGTACGGCGAGAGCGTGGTGTAGATGCCTTCGGCGCGCATTGCGGCAACGCTGCGCCAGATGCCGTCGCGCTCGGCGAGATTGATGTCCGTGATTGCGGCGTGAGGGGTTGTCGTCAGGTCGGGGCTCAGCTGGCGGTGCAACCGAACCATGTTGACGCCGCGTTTGGCCAGGAAGCGAGCGTGCCGTGCCAGATCGGGCGCCGCGGCCGGCCCGAGGGGTTTGCGCACGAACGGGGCGCGGCCGACTTCGGTGTTCACTGCCCAGAACCGGATCGGCGTTCCATCGCCTCGTACGAAGCCTCCGTCGGCAGCCACGCGCACGAAGCCGGATTCGCCGGCTTGCTTTTCG
>JANOLA010000410.1:0-10126 GCA_031419535.1 Burkholderiales bacterium
ACCTGCCGGTGCGCGCGCGATTCGTCGTAGCAGCTCTGCTCGCAGCGCGCCGCGCCCACGCAGCTCATCGAGGTGCGCACCGCGGGGCCGGCGCCGCCGAGATCGAGGCCGATTTCATTCAGCGCGTCGAACGCCGGCTGCACGTTGGCCGTGGTGACGCCCTGGAACATGATGTCGCCCGACTGGCCGTGCAGCGCGATCAGCCCCGAGCCATGCTTTTCCCAGATATCGCACATCTGGCGCAGCAGCTTGGTGTCGTAGTGCATTCCCGCGGGGGGCTGCACGCGCAGCGTGTGGAACTCGGCGGCGTCGGGGAACACCGGTTTGTTGTTCTCGTCTTTCAGCTCGGTGAAACGCGGAATCACGCCACCGCCATAGCCGAACACACCGACCGTTCCGCCTTTCCAGTAACCCTTGCGCGTGCGGTACGAGGTCTCCAACTGACCCATCAGGTCGACCATGTAGTCCTTGTCGCCCGCCAGGCGCTTCAGGCCCGTCACGAAGCTCGGCCACGGGCCGGACTCGAGTTGGTCGAGCATGGGAGTGTCGTGTTGCTTCTTGGCCATGCGTCAGTGCTCCTGATTTGGATCGTGCGGCTGCAAGCGTGCCTCCCCGGGGCGCCGGGCAGGCAATGGTGTCCTGCGTGCGCTGGGCCGGCTATCCCTCTCGTTGAGTAGCCGAAGATAGACCGGAACGGGTGCTTCGCCACTACCCTTTTGGGCTATCCACGGCCAACCCGTACCGGGTATGGACGGCGTGCGGCCCCAGCGCGCTCAATGCCGCTTTGCCGGAAGGATCCGATGACGCGTTTGACGCCGCTGGTCAAGATGCGCGCGCCGCTGGGCGGGCAGGAGATCGAATTGCAGCAGGTCGATTTCGACGCGGGCGACGCGCCCGCCGAGGCCGCCCCCGGCGCGAGCATCGCCATGAAAATGCTGCGCACGCGCATCCGCGAGAAGAGCCGCTTCACGGTGTTCGACATCGACCCGATCACCGCCGAGCAATGGGGCGAGGCGCTGCTCGCGTGGGCGCGAGCGCAGCCGCGCGGGTGATGCGCTTGTGATGACGCGGCAGCCGCGCGGATGATTCGGATGCAAGAGACGCGAGAGACGCAAGCGACGATGGTCGACATCGGGTTTACGGTGGATGGCGGCGCATTGCCGCGCGAGCATCGGCTGGCGCTGGCCGATGCGCTGGAGTCCGCATTGCCGTGGCTGAGCGCGGCGCGAGGCGCTGCCGTGCACCAGCTCAAGCTGCCGGCAGGCGGCGCGGCGGACTCGCCGCTGTCGCGCCGCACGCGCCTGCGCCTGCGCGTGCCGCGCGAACACGCGGCGCAGGCAGCGCGGTTGCAGGGCTGCGAGTTGCACTTGGGAACGCACCGCCTGCGCGTGGGCGCGCCGGAGCAACGCGAGCTTTTGCCGCACGGCACGCTGTACGCGCATTTCGTCAGCATCGACGATCCGAGCGACGTGGACGAAGCCGCGTTCCTGGCGGCGGTGCAGAGCGAACTCGCGGCGCTCGGCGTGGCGTGCCGCACCATTTGCGGCCGGGCCCAGCACGACGGGTCCTGCGGCGTGCGAGGTTTCAGCCTGATGCTCGACGGCTTGTCGCGCGAGGGGTCGATGCGCATCCTTGAAGCGGGGCTCGGCAGGCACCGGCGGCTGGGCTGCGGCGTGTTCGTGCCGCACCGCTCGGCATCGGCGGTGGGCGCGCCGGCCTGAGCTTTGACCCACGGGAACGGAGATCGCCAGGAGCGGCCATGCCCTACGAGCTGAACGGTACTGAACTTCAAACCGACGAGCAGGGCTACCTGCTCGAAGCCGATTTCGGCGAGGAAGCGGTGCGCGTGATCGCCGCTGCCGAAGGCATCACGCTCACTGACGACCATTGGAAGGTGGTCGCCTACCTGCGCGATCAGTTTCGCGAGCACGGCCACACGCCGAACTTTCGCAACATGCTGAAGGGCCTGGGCGAGGTCGTTCCTGGCGTCGACAGCAAGGCCTTGTACGACCTGTTCCCCGCCGGGCCAGCCAAACAAGGAGCCAAGGTCGCCGGCTTGCCGCAGCCGCTCGGCAAGGGTGGATACTGAGATGAAACTCGTCCACGGCGACTCGCGTCGAGGCTTCAGCGGAAGGCTCACTGCTTTCGGCCCGTTGGTGCCGTTCGTCGCTGCGTGCATGCCAGCCTCGGCGCGAGGTGAGGTGAGTGGGGCTGTCCGCGCAATCCCAGCCTGCTTGCGACTCTGCCCCAGGGCGGTGGCGGCGCCCCCGTTCTCCGGCCCACCTGACCTCGCGCGGAGTTCGGAGTGCGCGCAGCAGCGAACGGCAGCAAAGGGCCGAGAGCAGCCCTTCACGATGCATCGGCGCTTCAAGGGGCCCCAGTGAGCACGCTGCCCTTGCCTGCGATGCGCATCAAGAGCCGCTGGTTCAAGGCCGGCGCGCCCAAGGCCGACGCCGAGAATGCGAGCGCGATGGCGTTCATCGTCTGGCGCGTCGCGCACCAGATGCTCAAGCGCATGCGCGGCGCGCAGTTCGACATCGACACCGGCCCGGGCTACTTCGACTTCATGCGCGAAGTGCTGGTGTTCCTGGTGGCCGTGACCGACCGCATTGCCTACGCGCGACTCAGCGAAGACGGGCGGAGCGAATTCACGGTCGCGCTGGTGCGCCACGTCGCGCGCACGCTGCAGGAAAGCGAAGACGAATGGCTGGGCGCCGTGCCGGCCGGAACGCCCAGCCATGCCGACACCTTCATCGACCTGGTCAACGAAGTGACGCAGCATTACGCCGAATTCGGCGCCGAATCGGGCCGGCCGGCCGACGACGGTTTTCACCCCGACTTCGGATTCGTGCGCTACCTCGGCAAGCGCCTCGAGCCGACGTTGCCCGAGAAAGACCGGCGCTGGGTGATCGACCAGGTGATGGCCGCCGAGGCACCCGAGGCCGTGGGCATCGTGCAAAGCGCGATGCGCGACCTGTACGACCCGGCGCCGCGCAAGGGCCGGCGGGCGACGCTGAGCGGCGACTGAAAACGCGAGCGCATGAACGCACCGAACGACAATAAGCTGATCGCCCGCGCCGCGAGCCCGTTCGACCTGAACGACGCTCCGACCTACCGGCGCTGGCGCGAGGGGAAACTCACGCTCTACCCGGCTTGTGCAGAAGACCTGGTCGTCGACATTCGCGATCCGCGCTCGCTCACCTGCGCGGAGCGCGCCGCGTTGCTCGATCGAATTTCGCGCGCCAACGTCGCCGTGTACCGCGCCGCGCTCGCTGCCGACGACCCCGAGTCGCCGCGCGCCCTCGGTGCGCAACTCGGCTTGCACCGGCTCGACGCGAACTGGCTCGCCGATGAAGACGGCATTTCGCGCATCGAAGTCAGCGAGCATAAGGAAGACCGCGGCGGCTTCATCCCCTACACCGACCGCCCGATCAACTGGCACACCGACGGCTACTACCACCCCGAGAATCGCCGCATCGAGGCGATGATCCTGCATTGCGTGCGCCCGGCCCGCAGCGGGGGCGCGAATGCGCTGCTCGATCACGAGATGGCGTACATCGCACTGCGCGACGCAAACCCCGAGCACGTGCGTGCCTTGATGCAGCCCGACGCGATGCTGATCCCCGAGCGCACCGATGACGGCGGCGTCGCGCGGCCGGCGCAAACCGGCCCGGTGTTCAGCGTCGGCGTCAGCCTCAGCGACGGCGCCACCCGCCTGCAGCTTCGCTACACCGCGCGCACCCGCAGCATCCAGTGGAAAGACGACCCCGCGCTGCAAGCGGCGTTGCGCGCGCTCGAAGCGCTGCTGGCCGGCGATTCGCCGTGGATCCTGCGCC
Source organism: Burkholderiales bacterium (assembly GCA_031419535.1). GTDB lineage: Bacteria > Pseudomonadota > Gammaproteobacteria > Burkholderiales > Burkholderiaceae_C > JAEMQF01. The sequence goes on from JANOLA010000410.1 coordinate 3,837, forward strand.
TGCGCCTGGAATCCGGCATGGGCATCGTCGGCCACAACGTCTTGCATGCGCGCACCGGTTTCGAAGACGATCCGTGCGCGCCGCGGCTGCTCTACCGGGCGCGCTACCTCGACCGCATCGCGCTGGACCGGCAGGAATCGCCATGGCGCAATGGGTGACGATCTGGCGCGCCGCGCAACTCGTGCAGGTGCCGCGCGGCGTGTTGCAGCAGCGCGTGCGCAGCGGCGAGCTCGAAATTTCGGAAGGGCTGGTGTCGACCGAGCGGCTGCTCGAGCTGTACCCGCAAATGCGCCTGCCGGAGTCGGGCATGCTCGAGCGCGTGGCGCAGATTCGGGACGAAGCCTTCGGCCGGCGCGTGCGCGAGCGCCTGCTGCCGAGCCAGGAAGTGCTGGCGCAGCGGCTGTTTCGCCAAAGCCAGGAGCTGGCCGACGCGCAGCGCCTTTTGCAGCGCTACCACGCACTCGTGATCGCGCAGCGCGAGCGGGTGCGCGAACTCAACGCCAGGGCCGGTGGCGACGATGCGCGCCTGCGCGAACTCGAGAGCCACTTGAGCGACGGCCTGGCGCGTGTGCTCGCCACCGAATCCGTGGATATGCTTGACGTCATGGACGACATGTTGAAGATGGTGTCGGCGCAAGTGACGATCCGCCCGAGCGGCCACCAGTTCGCCGTGGAGGGCCACGACACGCTGCTCCAGGCGGGGCTGCGCGCGGGCTTGAACCTGAACTATGGCTGCGGCAACGGCAGCTGCGGCATGTGCAAGATGCGCGTCATTGCCGGCGAAGTGGCGAAGGTCATGCCGTTCGACTACCCGCTGTCGGAAGCCGAGAAGCAGCAGGGCTATACGCTGATGTGCGCGCACACGGCGGCGAGCAGCGAGATCACGCTGGAAACGCTGGAAGCCACGAGCCCCGCCGACATCGCGCCGCAGCAGATCGTCAGCACGATCCGCGCAGTCCGCGAGCTTGCGCCCAATACGCTGCTGCTGCACCTGCAAACGCCGCGCAGCCACCGCCTGCGGTTTCTCGCTGGGCAATCGGTGACGCTCGGCCGCACGGGGTCCGCGGCGACGGGGGGTGAGGACGTTCGAGGCGACTTTGCCATCGCCAGTTGCCCGTGCGATGACCGCAACCTGCATTTCTTCGTGCCGCGCGAGGCCGACAGTGCGTTCGCACGCATGCTCTTCAGCGGCACGCTGAAAGCGGGAGACACGGTCAACGTGTGGGGCCCGATGGGCGACTTCGTTCTCGCCGACAGCCCACGGCCGATCGTGTTCGCGGCGTGCGACACGGGCTTCGCGCCGATCAAGAGCCTGATCGAGCACGCGCTGTCGCTCGACGCCGCGCCGTCGCTGTCGCTGTTCTGGCTGGCGACGCGCAGCGACGGGCATTTTCAGGACAACCAGTGCCGCGCCTGGTCGGCCGCGCTCGATTCGTTCGAGTACGCGCGCTTCACCGACGTCGACATCGAGAGCGGCGCGCGCCAGGTGGCGCAAGCGATGCGCGCCGACCTGTTCGACATCGACTGCGATTTCTACCTGGCGGGCCCGCAGTCCTTTGTGGCCGCGCTCGGCACGGCGCTCGGCGAGGCCGGCGTGCCGGCGTCGCAAGTGTTTTCGAACCCAGCATGAATCCGACCGGATCACCGCTTGCAAGCTGCGCCAGCGCGCCCGAGGCCGCGTTCGGCAATCCGCTCGACGACACCGGCTGCAGCGGCAGCGAAGTGTTCGCGCTGCGCGTGATGGGCGACAGCATGGCGCCCGAATTCAGCGACGGCGAGATCATCGTGGTCGAACCCGATGGCGCGCTGCGCGATGGCAGCTTTGTTCTTGCACAAAGCGGCGGCGAATGGACGTTCCGGCAACTCGCACGCAGTGGCGGCGGCTGGCTGCTGCGCGCGCTCAATCCGGCGTATGCCGAGCAGCCCTTGCCCGACCTGAAGGCGGTGCATGGCGTGGTGATCCAGAAATGCGTTCCCGGCCGGCGCCGTTTGACCAAACACTACATCTGAACATCGGAATGCCGTACTACGTCTTCAGCGTCAAACCCTTAGGGCGGATCGAGAAGCTCGCCGAGTTCGGCGGCTTCAAGGACGCATCGGCGCATGCCAAGGCTTTGCGTTCCGCGCAAACCGAAAACGTTCGCTCCGCGCAAATCGAAACCTCGCGCGCCACGCTAACCGGGAATCCGCGTGTCGCGGGAGCGGGTGCCGCCGAGCCGAAGATCAAGGTCATGTTCGCGGACAACGAAGACCGCGCCATCGAACTGCTGTGCCAGGTGCGCGAGCCCGGTCCGACCGGCGATGACTGAGAAGCTGGAAGTTTCTCCGTCTTGCTCCCTCTCCCTTCGGGAGACGGTGGGGGGCGCAGCGGGGCTTTCGAGCCGCATGCGGCGAGCCCGCGAAGCGGTTCCAGCCTGCCAGCCGGAACGCGCACTGCAAGTGAGGGCCGGCGACAGCGCGCTCGACGCCCTGGCTGCCGCAGTGCAGACCAATTGCCACATCTGCGATTCGCGCCAGGCGGCGGACCTGTCGCTGTGCATCTACCTGTTGCAGATGCGCGAGTTCTACCGCTGGGAAACCGGCCTCGGATTCGGCGCCGTGCTGGAGCGCGACGCCATCGGTGCCTGGCTCGAGGCGCGCGAGGCGCTTTGGTCGAGCCTCGAAGCGCGGCCCTTCGTCGCGTTGCCGTTCGCCGGGCGCGAATTCGCGCCGCTCGACGCCGACGCGCTGAACGCCGAACTCGCGCCACAGGGTCTGTACTACGGCGCCGGCTGGGCCGCCCAAGACCGGCCGGTGTTCTTTCTCGCCCGCCTGGAGCAACAGCAGCGGCGCGAAGACGGCCTGGAAGTCCATGTCTGTGGGCCCGAACTCGCGCGCGGCCTGTTCGCGCCGCCGGCCGCGCTGCAAGACGGGCGCACGGTCGTGCTGCGCCGCGAATCGCTGGCGCGCTGGCTGTGGGAAAAGTTCGAGGCGTTCAGCCTGCGCCGAACCGACACCGCGTTCGCCGCGTTCGTCGACCTCTACGCGGCGCACGACAGCGCGACGTTCGTGCGGGCGCTGCCGCGGCTGGTGGACGACCTGTGCGAGACGCTGCTGCTGCACGAAACTGGCGAATACCGCGCCGGCCAGTGGTTGGAGCCGGGCTGGGCGCAGATGCGCCTGGGGCTTGCCTCGCGCCGCACCGACCTGCACGTGCGCGCGGTGCGCGACCACATCGCCGACCTCGAAGTCACGCTGCCCGCGTTGCTGGAAAGCGGCTCGAATGCGGCGCTGCATTTCTGGTTCGCCAATTACGAGGGCGTGCGCGAACGGCTGTTTCCGTCGCTGGGCGAAGCGTACGCGGCCTGGCGCGGTGGAGACTCGGGCCGCGCACTGCGGCGCGCGGCAGGCACGGGTCTGGCACACTTCCGCGCACTCGCTGAGCAGGTGCTGGCGCTGCACCGCGGCCTGGGGCGCGATGCTGGCCCGGCGATCGAAATCCTGCTCAGCGCGCCGCAGGCGGTGTGCGGTCAGGGATGTTCCGTATCGACGCAACGCTGATTGTTTATTAGGATATACCGATAAAGGAGAGTTTCATGGTCCACACCCGTCGAGAACTGCTGTCCCGTTCTGCCCAGGTCGCGGCCCAGGTCGCGGCGCTGCTCGCCAGCGTGGGCTTCCTGCCCGGCCGCGCGCAGGCCCAGGCGGCGCCTTACCCCAGCGCGGCCTTCGAGGCCAAGAACATGGCCGACGTGATGAAGGCGCTGGGCGCCGGCGCGCCGGTGGCGAGCAAGGACGTCACGGTCACCGGGCCCGACATCGCCGAAAACGGCGCCGTCGTGCCGATCGGCGCGTCGACCACGCTGCCCGGCGTGAAGCGCCTGCTGCTGCTGGTGGAAAAGAACCCGGCGGTGCTGTCGGCGATGTTCGACGTGAGCGACAGCGTCGAGGCCAACTTCTCGACCCGAGTGAAGATGGGCCAGTCGTCCAACGTCTACGCCGTGGCGCTGATGAACGACGGCAAGGCGCTGTTCGCGCAAAAGGAAGTGAAGGTCACCTTGGGCGGGTGCGGTGGGTGAGGTTTCAGTATTCGCAAGATTTGAAGGAGAAACACCATGACAGATCCGATGCGCATTCGCGCCCAGGTCGCAGGCTCAGGAGCCACCGTTCGCGTTCTGATGAGTCACGAGATGGAGACCGGGCAGCGCAAAGACGCCGCCGGCAAGGTGATCCCGGCCTGGTTCATCCAGGACGTGAGCGCGCAGCACAACGGCAAGACGGTGCTCACGGCGCAGTGGGGACCGGCGATTTCCAAGAACCCGTTCCTGCAATTCACCGTGAAGGGCGCGAAGGCGGGCGACAAGGTCAGCGTCACGTGGGTCGACAACAAGGGCGAGAAGCGCACCGACGAAGCAACGGTGACGTGAGGCGCACGCCGGCGCGCACCCCATTGGCCAACCCGAGGAGACCCATGAAGTCAATCCTGTTCATCTGCGCACTTGCACTGTCGGGCCCTGCGTTCGCGCAGCAAAAGTCGTCGGCCGACGCGATCGCCGAGTACCGCAAGATGCTCGAAGACGGCAACCCGGCCGACCTGTTCGAGGCCAAGGGCGAGGGCCTGTGGAAGCAAAAGCGCGGGCCAAGGAACGCCTCGCTCGAGGGCTGCGACCTGGGCAAGGGGCCGGGCGTCGTGAAGGGTGCGTTTGTCGAGCTGCCGCGCTACTTTGCCGACACCAACAAGGTGCAGGACCTCGAGGCGCGCCTGGTCACGTGCATGGAAACGCTGCAGGGCCTGAACGGCACCGAGATCGGAAACACGCCGTTCGGGCGCGGCGAACAGGCCAACGTGACGGCGCTCGCGACCTTCGTCGCGGCGGCTTCGCGCGGCATGAAGTTCAATCTGCCGCAAGCCCACGCCGAAGAAAAGCGCAGCTACGAAATCGGCAAACGGGTCTTTTTCTACCGCGCCGGAACGCATGACTTTTCTTGTGCGTCGTGCCACGCCGAAGACGGCAAGCGCATCCGCTTGCAGGACCTGCCCAACCTGACGAAGAATCCCGGCGACGGCGTCGGCTTCGCGGCCTGGCCGGCGTACCGCGTCAGCAACGGCCAGATGTGGGGCATGCAATTGCGCCTGAACGACTGCTACCGGCAACAGCGCTTCCCGTACCCGGGCTTCGGCTCGGAGCCGACGATCGCGGTGGCCACCTACATGGGCGTGAATGCCAAGGGCGCGGAGTCGATCGCGCCTTCCATCAAGCGTTGAGACGGGAGAAGGCATGTCATCTGGATCATGGATCTTCGCTGCCGGCCTGGCCGGGGGTTTGGCTCTCCTTGCGGGCTGCGCAATGCTGCCGAGCACGCGAGAACTCGACGAACAGGCGCGCGCCGCGATGAAGGCGTCGTTTCGCGACCAGGGCATCGCGAAGGCCGAGCGCATCAACCAGGATCTGGCGCAAATCGTTTGTTCGTCGGACACGCCGCCGACGCCCGAACTCGCCAAACGCGTCGAAGCCGAGGCGCTCGCGACGCTGCGCTGGCCCGCGGGCGGCAAGTACCTGGGCGATTGGCGTGAGGGCGAAAAGATCGCGCAAAACGGCCGCGGCATGACCTGGACCGATGCCAGCGCGGCACCCAAAGACAACGGCGGCAATTGCTACAACTGCCACGAGATCGACCGCAAGGAAATCTCGTTCGGCACCATCGGCCCGAGCCTGTGGAACTACGGCAAGATTCGCGGCGTGAAGGAAGCGAGCGACCCGGCGGCAGCGCCGATCGTGCAGTACACCTGGGGCAAGCTGTGGAACAGCAAGGCGTACACGGCGTGTTCGAACATGCCGCGCTTCGGCCACGCCAAGCTGCTCGACGAAGACCAGATCCGCCACCTGATGGCGTTGCTGCTCGACCCGAAGTCGCCGGTGAATCAGTAGCGGATTGGCCGCTGCAGCCCTCACCCCTGCCCTCTCCCGGGGGGAGAGGGAGTAAGAATTGGTATGAACCTTTCTCGACGCGAATTTGCCCAGGTGCTCGGCGCGGCATCGGCCGCCGGCATGGGCCTGGCGCGTTACGCCGACGCCGATGCGGCGACTGCGCAGCAAGGCCTCTACGACGCCGCGCCGTTCGGCAACGTGTCGTTCCTGCACATGACGGATTGCCATGCGCAACTGTTGCCGAGCCGCTTTCGCGAGCCGAGCGTGAATCTCGGGCTGGGGGGGATGCAGGGGCAGTTGCCGCACCTCGTCGGCGAATCGCTGCTGAAGAAGGCAGGCATCCGCCCCGGCACCGATCTTGCGCACGCCTTCACCTATGTC
>JANOLA010000411.1:0-12251 GCA_031419535.1 Burkholderiales bacterium
GCACGTGGGGCGCCTATCACGCCAGCGAATTGCAGTACGTCTTCAAGATGACGGCGCTCATCCCCGCAGCGGCGGCACCAATGACGGCTGCGCAAAAGAGCCTGTCGGCGCAGATGATTCGTTTCTGGGCGCAGTTCGCTCGAACCGGCAACCCGAACGAGCACGAATCCGGTTCGGTATGGCCGCAGTACAGCAGCGCGACCGACAGCGCGATTTCATTGCACCCGGCCGGTGTGACAACAACAACCACGTTCGCCGCCCGGCATAGTTGCGTCTTCTGGACGGGCCACTGACGGTTCGCGCCGGCACGCCTGAGCGGCGTCGCGGGGAGTCAGCGTGACGCCCTGGGTGCCGCTGTGGGCAGCGCCATTCCGCGCAACGCCAGCGCCAGTTCATCCAAGCGCCAGATCGCAATGCGGTGCGTGGCAGCGAAGGGGCGGGCGGTGTCGGTGAGTTCGCCCAGGCCGATGTAGAGCGCATCGGGAACGCCGATGTCTTCGCGCGCGGTTTGCAACGCACGCAGCACCTCCAGGCCGGTGCGCGCTGTCTTCCAGCGCCGCGCGCTGACCAGCATGCGCCGGCCTTGGCGTTCAATGTCGAAGTCGGCCGCGTCGCCCTTGGCGCGCTGCACGGCGTAGCCGTCGCGGGTGAGCGCCTGCTCCAGCAACTTCGCGAACTCGGCCCAGGCCATCGCGCTCACCGCCTGCTGCGTCGCCTGCACCTGCGCCACGCTCGGCAGCTTCGCCTGGCGCCACGCCGCGATCGCCGAGACCACGACGAAGGGCAGCGCCGACAGCGCGCCGACCGCCTTGTAGGCGTCGGGCACCAGCGCTGCGACCAGCAGCGCCAGCGCGAGCGCGACGCCGAAGCTCACCCACCACGGCGAGCGCAGCAGCACCGCGAACAGTGAGTTCTTCGCCATCTGGAATTTCATTGCGCACCCGGCTGACTGGAATGTTCCGTCGCGCAGTCTACGTGGCGCCGCGCTCGAGGCCGGCGCGCGGGCAAGGGCACGCGCCATGTCCAGACGCGGCGGGCGATGGCGGGTCTGCTCGATAGCTGCGGCAGACCCGCCGCCGAGGCGGCTACCTGCGATACGCCGAGAACACGAAGTCCTTGTCCTTCTGTGCCGTGTGGCACTGGTAGCACGCCGTCGCGGCGTTCTTGCCCACGGCGCGCTCCGTCTTCGAGTCGCCTTTGAAGCCCTCGTAGCCCCAACCACCGGTGTCCTTGTAGGCGGCCGCGTTCTTCACCATCACGCCCACCACCTTGCGCGCGCCTTCCTGCACCGTGTTGTCGGCGCTCTTGGCCTCCAACAGGTCGAACACGATCGCCGAGCCTTCGGCGAACTTGCCGCTCTTGTAGCCGGCCTCGGCCTTGGCGTTCGCGTAGAGGTGGTGGATGCCGCCGAACGCGTCGTACAGGCCATGGCCGGGTTGGATCACCATGCTTTTCACATGCGTCCATTGGCGGTAGCCCTCGGGGTAGGCCACGGGTGCCGGGTCGGCGGCGAGCGCCTGCGACGCGGCTGCGAGTGTGGCGGCGAGCAAGAGATGGTTTCGCATGGGATGGGCTCCTACAATTCAAAGTTGAAACGCCGCGCATTCCAGCATGGCGTGGCGCGTCTGAATAGCAGGTACGAAACGGTGACCCGGGTACTTTCTGGTGACGATCGAGTGAAGCGCGGCGTTGCGCAAACCGCGCCTGCCATCCCTGTGGGGCGCATGGTCGAAGACATCGTCGGTTGCAAGTGGTCGCTCGCCGTGCTGGGCGCAGTGCGCTCCGGCGTGCACCGCCCGGGCGCGCTGGAAAGCGCGATCGACGGTGTGTCGAAGAAAGTGCTCAATGAGCGCTTGAGCAAGCTGGTGCGCTTCGGGATTCTGGAGAAGCAGGCTTACCCGGAAATCCCGCCGCGCGTCGAATACCGGCTCTCGAAATTCGGCGCCAAGTTCTGCGGCGTGCTGGATGGCATCGACGCGTTGCAGCGTGAGATCGATGCTTGAATGGCAGATGAAGGCTGTGCGAATCGAAACCGCATGAGGTTGCACCTTTTTCGGCGCAATTCATGAACGCCGCGCCACCGCCCGCCGGCGAAGGCCCGCCGAGCCTGGCCATCGACGGCGCCGTGGCGACGATTCACTTGCGCCGCCCATCGCAGCGCAACAGCCTGCACGACGTTGACCTGCACACGCTGCTGCGCCACTTCGCGCAGCTTGACGCCAACGTCGCGGTGCGCGTCGTCGTGCTGAGTGCGTGCACCGATGGGCAAGCCCGGCCGGTGTTCAGCGCCGGCTACCACGTCGCGGGGTTCGACAGCGGCGAGCATGACCCGCTGCTCTTCGAGCGCGTGCCCGACGCGCTGGCGAGGCTGCGGCCGATCACCGTGTGTGCCCTGCGCGGCAGCGTCTACGGCGGCGCCACCGACCTGGTGCTCGCCTGCGACCTGCGCGTCGGCCTGCTTGGCACCGACTTCCGCATGCCCGCCGCCGCACTCGGCCTGCACTACTACCCCAGCGGCCTGCGGCGCTACGTGTCGCGCCTGGGGCTGGGCCTGGCGCAGCGCGCTTTCCTCACCGCGCAGGCGCTGACCATCGAGGAGCTGGCCGCGGTCGGCTTGTTCCAGCGCCTGACCGATGCCGAGGGCTTCGACGCAGCGGTGGCCGCGCTCGTCCACAGCGTCGCCGACCTCGCGCCGCTGGCGGCGCAGTTGACCAAGCAGTCGCTCAACGAACTCGCGGCCGGGTGCTACGACGAACCCAGCTTGCGCGAGAGGGAACTTCGCACGACCAGAAGTGCTGACTTTGGCGAGGGGCGGGCGGCGTTTTCGCAGCGGCGGGGGCCGCGGTTTACGGGGGAGTAGGTTCTGGGCCTGGGCGCGACCGGACCGATCGGCTGGTGAAGGTCAGTTTCTCTGCGAGGTGGTGCGCGGAGACGAGTTCGTCTTCGTGCTCCGCACCAACTCAGCAGATTTCGGGTGGACCTGGGTACACGCGACTCCTGCGCTGTTCGTGGTCGCGGACAAACCGCCGATGTTAGTTGAAAGATCAACATATATGTCTTGCATAAACGCATGAGAAAGAGCTATGCTTTCGCCATTCCAGCTCTTGGAGCGTTCGATGTCTACGTTGGCACCCAAACTGCGTCTGGTCAGGCCTGCGCCCGATCCGCTTGGTCTGTACATCCGCGCCGGCAGCATCGGAAGGGAAGACCTGCAGAACTTCATCATGTCGAACGGCGCAACGTTGTCTGGCGTGGTGTTCGAGGCGAAGCGAGTTTCGACACAGAAGCAGTTGCTGTCATTGGCGCTCGAGAATGGGATGGACGCCGTTCGCGATCCCGCGTGAGCGTCGGGAGGCGTCGTTCGCGATGCACCCGATCACCCGCATCGCGCGCGGAAACGGCCGCTAAGCGGTGCGCCCGCAGTCAATCAACACCCGAGGCACATCATGAGCAGCAATGCAATCGCACGTCGTCTGGAGTCGATTCAGACGAAGGGAGCGATGCGCTCCGCGGACGTAGCCAATCTCCTGAACGTCCGGCCGGAGACCGTCTCCCGATGGAACAACGGCAAGGCACTGCCACACGCGAGCACCGAGCGTCAGCTACTCGAGCTGGAGTTCATCGTCGACAAATTGGCCGATCTCTACGAGCCGCACGATGCGCGACTGTGGCTGTTCTCGCGTCAGCGCCTGCTGCAAGATCGCACGCCTGCCGAGCTGATTCAGCAAGGACATGTCGATGAGGTGCTGACCGCTGTCAATCAATTGCTCGACGGCGTTCATGTTTGATCGGAGCGCCCGCCAGTGATCCACGATCCCAACCTTGTCGATCGACTGGATGCGCTGCCCAAAGAGTCGTTTGACGGCCAGGTCTATCGCGCGACTCGGTTGAGCCTCGACCCTTTGGCGGGGTCATACAACGGCGGGCGGTGGGATGGCCCGCGACATCGCGGCCATTCTGTACACGAGCTTGGAGCGTGAAGGTGCGCTCGCGGAGATCGCGTTTCACTGGTCGCAACTCAATCCGCGGCCCACGAAACCGGTGTTCGTGCATCGCCTGCGCGTCGTCGCGCATTGGACGTTGCGATTGATTCGTGCCGACATCTCCGCGCTCGGCGTTCCGGATTCCGAGTACCAAGGTGTCAATCTGCCACGCACCCAGGCGATCGGAGCGGCGGTCGAGTTCCTGGGCTGCGATGGATTGATCGCACCGTCGGCGCGCTGGGACTGCGAAAACCTCATGCTGTTCCCGGAGCGCATGGGCGCCGACGCAACCCTCGAACTCGTGAACAGCGAGACAGTCGATTGGTTCGTCTGGGGAATCGCGCAGGGCAAGATCGGAAGTGACTGAAGGCATGCGTCCGGCACGGCCGCACAGGCTGACGGTGGTCGTCCCCAGGAAAGCGAGGGCGGCCCGGGTGGTCAGCTGACGCAGGGTGGATTGCATGGGGGATGTCCCCATTTGAAGGCGCTGTCAGGGCAAGAGCAACTTGGCAAACGTGGGCGCATCGATGTTCGCGCCGCAAACGATCAGCCCGACGCATCTGCCGTCAAGCCGTGCGCGCAGCGGATGCATCAGCGAGGCGAGAGGCGCCGCCGCGGCGGGCTCGACGGCGAGTTTGGCGCCGCTGAACATGAGCCGCATCGCGGCGCGGATTTGTTCGTCGCTCACCAGCACCACGTCGTCGACAAAGCGCTGGTTCAGTGCAAACGAGTAGGGCTCGCAGCGCGGCGAGCCCAGCGAATCGGCGATGGTGCGCACGGCGTCGATCGATTGCGGTGAGCCGGCCTTGAAGCTGCGGCTCAGCGTGTCGGCGCCTTCGGGCTCGACGACGTAGACGCTGGTTTGCGGGCTCGTCAGCTTGACCGCGCAGGCCACGCCGCCGGTCAAGCCGCCGCCTCCGGCGGCGACGATCACGGCGTCGAGCTGCTGCCCCGCGGCTTGCATCTGTTCGATGAACTCCAAGCCCACCGACGCCGTGCCGAGCGCCGTTTTCGGGCCCTCGAAAGGGTGCACGAACACCCGACCTTCTGCGGCCTCGACTTCTTTCACACGCTCGAAGGCGCGGTGCACATCGACGACGAGTTCGATCTGCGCGCCGAGATCCCGGCACATCTGCACGCGGTAGGGGTTCGCGTTCTGCGGCATCACCACCTTGGCCGTGCTGCCCAGCTTGCGCGCGCAGTAGGCGAGTGAGATCGCGTGGTTGCCGGCCGACACGCCGGTGACGCCGCGCGCGAGTTGCGCCGCGTCCAGGTCGAGCATCACCGACAGCGCGCCGCGCGGCTTGAAGCTGCCGGTGCGCTGGAACAACTCTTCCTTCAACCAGACTTGCGTCAACGAGCCCACCGCGGCGCAAACCGCGTCGTCTTCCAGGCGGCGAATCGGCGTCGTGACGATGTACGGCGCGATGCGCGCGCGGTTGGCGCGGATCGCCTCGAGACTGGGGATGTCAATGGCCAGCATCGGATTCGCCGTCATCGTGTCGCCTCGGTCGCAATCTCACACCACCTTGCCGATCTTGTGATAGCGCGCCGAATGGAACAGCAGCGGCGGCAGGTTCGATTCGGTCACGCTGCTCACCTGGCCGACGAACAGCAAGTGGTCGCCGATGTCGTGCCGCGCGACGCTCGTGCATTCGAACACCGCCGCGCAATCGGCCAGCACCGGGGCGCCGTTGCGGCCATCGCTCCAGGAGCCGAGGTTGAACTTGTGGCTGATCCGCGAAGCGAAGTGGCGCGACAGTTCGATCTGCGCTTCGCTCAGCACGTTCACGTTGAACGATGTGGCGGCGGTGAAGACCGGCGTGTTGGGGCTCGCGCGGCGCAGCGACCACAGCACCAGCGGTGGCTCGAGCGACACGCCGCCGAACGAGTTGGCGGTCAGGCCCGAGGGGGCGCCATGCGCGTCGCGGCAGGTGACGATCGTCACGCCCGTGGCGAAGCGCCCGAGTGCGTGGCGAAGCGCTTGCGGCGTGGGCGCCGCGTGCTTGGGGTCGAGCATGAAAAATGCTGATTATCGGGTGCTGTCGCAGCGGCCCGGGCCCGCCCGCATTACAGTGCCGCGCAGGTCACTCCGCGTCGCGCCACCATGCCCACATTCAACACCCTGCTTGCGCGCAAAGACGAAGCGCACCCGCGCATCGCGCGCATCACGCTGAACCGGCCCGAGCGGCTGAATGCGATTGCGCAGAACATGCCGCGCGAAATTCGCGACGCGGTGGCCTGGGCCGAGGCCGACGAAGACATCCACGTCATCGTGCTGGAAGGCGCGGGCCGCGCGTTTTGCGCAGGCTACGACCTGGTGGACTTCGGCTCCGGCCGAACCGAGCACCCGTGCCAGCAAGAGAAGATGCCCTACGACGCGATGGCCGACTACGCGGCAATGAAGGGCTACACCGAAGACTTCATGAGCCTGTGGCGCTGCCGCAAGCCGACCATCGCCAAGGTGCACGGCTACGCGGTGGCCGGCGGCAGCGACATCGCGCTGTGCTGCGACCTGCTCGTGATGGCGGACGACGCACGCATCGGCTACATGCCCACACGCGTCTGGGGCTGCCCGACGACGGCGATGTGGACGTACCGCGTCGGCCCGGCGCGCGCCAAGCAATTGATGTTCACCGGTGACCTGCTGGACGGCACGACCGCCGCGTTGTGGGGCCTGGCGAACCAGTCCGTGCCCGCGGCGGAACTGGATGCGGCGACGATGAATCTCGCGCTGCGCATCGCCGGCGTGCCGCACGCCCACCTGGCGATGCACAAGATGGTCGTGAACCAGGCGATGCTCAGCATGGGCCTGGAGCAGACTCAGATGTTCGCGACGCTGTTCGACGGCGTGACGCGCCACAACCCCGAAGGAATGTGGTTTCGCCGGCATGCGCAGATGCATGGGTTCAAGTCGGCCGTGGAGTGGCGCGACAGTGGCCGGGCCATCCCGCAGGGCGACGAAGCGCGCGACTTGATCGCCGAGTTGGACGCCGAGTTGGCGCGGCGGGCGGCGGAAGGTGGTTGACGGCGTGCGTTTCGCGCGCCGTTAGCCCGACGCGCTGGCCATCGTCGCCGGCCCGTACACCAGCGAGAAGTTGGCGTCTTCGGGAATCGGCGGCATGGTGGCGGACCAGTCGGCGTGGCGCTGCCGCAATTCGCGCAGGCGCTCAGGCTCGCGCGCCGCGAGGTTCGCGCGCTCGCGCGCATCGACGTCGATGTTGAACAGGAACTCGTGCTCGCCCTGCTTCAGGTACTTCCACGCACCGTCGATCGCGGCGGCCTGGGCGCGGTACTTCATGCGCCAGAACATCGGCCGGGCACGCAGCGCATCGGGCTTGCGCAAAACCGGCAGCATGCTCAGGCCATCGAGTGGATAGTCGGAGTGCGCCTGCACACCCGCGGCATCCAGCAGCGTGGCCATCCAATCCATCGTCATCATCGGCTGGCGGGTTAGGCCGCCGGGGCGGATCTGCGCCGGCCAACGCGCGATCAGCGGCACGCGCAGGCCGCCTTCGAGCAGGTCCATCTTCTTGCCGGTGAACGGCCAGGTGTCGGCGAAGCGCTCGCCGCCGTTGTCGCTGGTGAAGATGACGAGCGTGTTGTCATCGATGCCTTGTTCGTGCAGCGTTTGCAGGATGCGCCCGATGCCTTCGTCCATGTGGTGGATCATGCGCTGGTACACCGGCAGCGAACCGCCATCCACATGGTGGATGCTCGAGCCGATGCGCCGCGACTCGGCGGTGTCGTCGCGGGTTTCCCAGGGCCAGTGCGGCGCCGTGTAGTGCACGCTCATGAAGAAGGGTTGGCGCGCGTGGCGCGCGATGAAGCCGCAGACGCGCTCGCTGATCAGGTCGGTCAAATAGCCTTGCGCGTTGGCCGGCGCGTCGCCGTCCCACAGATCGTGCCTGCCATCGAACGACAGGTGGGAGTGGTAGTCCACCGCGCCGCTGATCGGGCCGAAGAATTCGTCATAGCCGCTCTTCAAGGGGCCGAAGTTCGGCGGGTAGCCGAGGTGCCATTTGCCCATCAGGCCGGTGCGGTAGCCGGCCGCGCGCAGCAGCGAGGGCAGGGTGGGGTGCTCGGGCGGCAGGCCGATCAGTTCGGGGTTCTTGCCTGAGCGGCGCGTGAGCGGCTCTTCGGCGGCGCCGCGCAGGCGGTACTGGTAGCGCCCGGTCATCAGCGCGAAGCGCGTGGGCGAGCAGACGGCGGAGTTGGCGTAGCCGTTCGTGAAGCGCAGGCCCGTCGTGGCCATCTCGTCCAGCCGTGGGCTGACGGGGCCGAACGCGGCGTCGCGCCCGCCGTAACAGCCGAGGTCGGCGTAGCCCAGGTCGTCGGCCAGGATGAAGATGAAGTTCGGGGGTGCGGCGGATCGAGCGCTCATGGTTTGAACCGAATGCATGTTGGAAGGCGAATCCTAGAGGACGGGATGAGCCGCAGGCGGAAATGCGCTCTGAGCGCCCAGAGCGCCGGGTCAACTTCGTTCGGGCCAGCGGCGTCGTACATCTCGGGAACGGTGTTGGCGGTGGATGGGGGGTTTTTGGCTTCGGGGGCGCGGGGGTTGTGAGTCGCCTCGGCTCAGCCGAGGTTCAGTGATAGTCGTCTTCACGCTGATGGCGAACCGCCAGCACGATGACGCGCAACAACGCAGGCTCGATCTCGTATTGCGCGACGTAGCCCGTCGAGCCGAACGGGATGATCAGTTCGCGGCGCAGCGCACTCTCGCCGCTTTTCCTGTAGCTGAACGGTGTCTTGCTCAGGTGCCCAGTGCATGTGGCCACGATCTCATCGATGGCCTGCTGCGCGACAGCGAGGTCTTCGACCGTTTGCGCGCGTTCGAGCAGGAAGTCGAACAGCCGGTTGAGATCCTCGCGCGCGGCGTCGGCGAACCTGACGTCGAACGGCCCCGCGATGCTCATCCGCGCAACTGCTTGCGCTTGCGATCGAGCTTGGCCTGCAATCCCGCCGCAACCTCAACAACGGAATGCGAGATGCCGGTGCGCTTGTAGTGCTTGAACGAGGCCTCGCCGCGGGCGTGGAAAGCCGCTTGAATGCGTCGGTATTCGACGGCGCGTTCCACGGATTCCTGGATGAAGCCGGAAAGGCTTTCGCCGTCGATCAGCACGCTTTCGACGGCGTTGCGCAGGTCTTCCGAAACGCGCACGGGAGGAAGCATCGAAGTTTTCATTCGTGCAGTGTACTACAAACGTGATGCATTCGGCAGTCGTTCCGAGAGGGGCGCGCGCTCACCCAAATCGCATCGACACACTGCCCAGATGCCGCACCCGCAGCGTGATGTTGTCGCCCGCCTTCACCGCCACCGCTTCCGTGATCCCGCCCGACAGCACCAGGCTGCCCGCAATACACCCGAGCAGTTGACTCGGGCAATGTCGGCGGGGCGGCTGGAGATCGGGCGAGGGTGATCGGGGTGCGCGCGACGCCTTCGTCGACGCTATTCAGCGGCACCTTCCACCGCTCGTTCGATCGCCAGCCCCAGGCGCTCGACGATCATCTCGACTTCCGCCTCGCTCACGATGAAAGGCGGCGCGAGCAGCACGTGGTCGCCGCTGCGGCCGTCCAGCGTGCCGCCCATCGGGTAGACGAGCAGGCCCGCCTGCATCGCGAATTGCTTGAGCCTGGCATGCGTTTTCGCGGCCGGGTTCAGCGGCGCCTTGCTCGTGCGGTCGGCCACGAGCTCGACGCCGACAAACAGGCCTCGGCCGCGGATGTCGCCCACGTTGGGATGGTTGGCGAAGCGTTCGCGCAAGGCCGCCTGCAACTGCGTGCCGCGCTGTTGCACGTTGGCGAGCAAGCCATCGTCTTCGATGGTGCGCTGAACTTCGAGCGCCGCAGCGCAGGCGATCGCATGGCCGAGGTAAGTGTGGCCGTGCTGGAACGCACCGCTGCCACGCAGCAGCGCATCGACGATTCGCGTGCTCACGAGCATCGCGCCGATCGGCTGGTAGCCGGCGCCCAGGCCTTTCGCGATGGCCAGCAGGTCGGGCGACACGCCTTCCTGCGTGCACGCGTAAAGCGTTCCGGTACGGCCCATGCCGCTCATCACTTCGTCCAGCATCAGCAACACGCCGTGGCGGTCGCAAACCTCGCGGATTCGCTTGAAGTAGCCCGGCACCGCGGGCACGGCGCCGAGCGTGGCACCGACCACCGTCTCGGCGACGAACGCCGCCACGTTGGCCGCGCCCAGCTCGACGATCTTCGCTTCCAGCTCGTCGGCCAGGCGTTGCCCGTACTGTTCCTCGCTTTCAGCGTCGCGCTGCTCGCGATAGGCAAAACAAGGCGAGACATGGTGCGCGGGAACGAGGATCGGTGCATACGGCGCACGCCGCAGCGCATTGCCGCCGATCGCCAGCGCGCCGAGCGTATTGCCGTGGTAACTCTGGCGCCGCGCGATGAAAAACCTGCGCTGCGGCTGGCCGGTCTCGACGAAGTACTGGCGCGCGAGTTTCAGGCACGCTTCGATCGCCTCCGAGCCGCCGCTCACGAAATAGGCGTGCGACAGGCCTTGCGGTGCGCGCGCTATCAAGTGGCTCGCGAGATGCTCCGCCGCGTCCGTCGTGAAGAAACTCGTGTGCGCGTACGCCAGTTGTTCGGCCTGGCGCTGGATCGCGCGCACGATGCGCGCATGGCCATGCCCGAGGCACGACACCGCGGCGCCGCCGCTCGCATCCAGGTATTCGCGACCCAAGCTGTCCACCAGCCAGCAGCCGTGGCCGCTCACGGCGGTGGGCAGTTGGCGCTTCGGGTCGCGGTGCAGGATGTGCGTCGTCTTGCCAGGCTCGGTCATCGTCATGTCCTCATGCGCCGCCCCTGCGCCCACCACACACTCAGAGCCAGCAACAGCGCCGGAATCAACACCCAATGCTGCGACGGCCGCTGCGGGTTGGGCAGCTTCAGTTCGGCGAGCTTGTAGCCCTGCTCGAGGCCGAGCTTCTTCGCGCGGCTGCCGAACTTGACCGCGGCGACTTCGATCTCGCTGCCGAGTTGCGACAGCGTCACGCCCGCGTCGCGCAGCTTGGCGCGGCCCTCAGACCCCTTGCCCATCGGGATGGCGACTGTCTTCGTGATCGGCTTGCCGTCGAGGTCCGTCCCGGCGATGCCGACGATCAGCCACTCGTCCTCGGCGAGTGTCGCGGCCACTTGGTAGATGTCGGCGGCCGGTGCGCTGATGTACTTCGGCGCGAAGCGGTCGATCACCCAGTCGGGGCGGAAGAACAGAAAGGTGGCTGTGAGCAACAGCACCACTTCGAGCCAGGTGCAGCGAACGCGGAACCACTTCATCGTCGCGGCCGCGAACAGCAACGACGCTACCGTGCCGGTGACGCAGACAAGCACCACGTCGACCCAATGCGCGGTGCCGATCAGCAGCAATTGCGGATTGAAGATGAAGACGAAGGGCAGCACGGTGGTGCGCAGGCTGTACCAGGTGGCTTGCATGCCGGTCGCGTTTGGGTCGTCGCCCGAGATCGCCGCCGCCGCGTAGGAAGCCAGGCCGACGGGCGGTGTGACGTCGGCGAGGATGCCGAAGTAGAAGACGAACAGGTGCACCGCGATCAGCGGGATCACGAGTTCGCTGCGCGCGCCGAGCTCGACGATCACCGGCGCCATCAGCGTGGCCACGAGGATGTAGTTCGCCGTCGTCGGCACCCCCGCACCGATGAGCAGGCAGATGACGGCGGTAAGCAGCAGCATCACGAGCACGTTGCCGGCCGAGACGAGCTCGACGAAGTCGGTCATCATCAGGCCCATGCCGGTGAGCGTGATCACACCGACGATCAGCCCCGCGCTCGCGCACGCGACGCCGATGCCGATCATGTTGCGTGCGCCGAGCACCAGGCCGCGCCACAGGTCGGCGATGCCGCGCCTTGCCGCGGCTTGCAGATCGGCGTGCCGCTTTGCCGAAGGGCGCAGCCATTCGAGCAGCACCGGCTGCAACGGCACCATCACCATCACGGTCGCGGTCGCCCAGAACGCCGACAAGCCCGGCGACAACTCCTCGACCATCAGGCACCACAGCAGCACGACGATCGGAATGAAGAAGTGCAGGCCGGCGCGCACCGTCGGCCATGCGTCGGGCAGGTGAATCTGCGGGGCATTCGGGTCGTCGATCGGCAGCGCCGGGTGGCGTGCCGAATACGCCATCAGCGCCACGTACGCGGCCAGCGCCAGCGCCGCCAGCACCCAGCTCGCTGCCGGCCCAGCGAGCCACTGCACGCCTTTGATCGACGCGTACAAGGCGATCAGCGCGAG
>JANOLA010000412.1:0-3533 GCA_031419535.1 Burkholderiales bacterium
GGCTCCGCGCCGGTACAGCTCGTCCACCACCGGCCCCTTGAGCATCGGCATCCATCGTCACGGTGTAGCCGATGCGGGTCTGGATGTACGCCAGGTGCCGGTAGCCCTCGGGAAAGGTCGCCAGCGCCTGGGCATCGAGCTCGAGACGGGCGCCCGGATCGACCGGTCGATGCAATCCTTTTCGTAGATCGGCTGGCGGTGCAGCAGCTTCCACTGGCCCTCGTGGCGCGTCACGAAGTCGTAGAAGCGCCCGGTGCAGACCACGTCGCACAGCACCGGGTCGCCATCGTCGAGGCTCTCGACCGTGGCGCGCTGCGAGATCGTCATCTTGGTCTGCGCGATCGCGCGGTCGCCCGCAACGTCGATGGCCGAGCCGCCGAGAAAATGCAGGATGCGCACGCCGCGCTCCCAACCTTCGCGCGAGACGCGCATGAACTCGGCGTAGGGGCCCTGGAACCAGGTCGCCATCATCCGGCCTTCGGGGTGCCAGAGCGTCGCGAAGCGCTCCCAGTCGCCGGCGTCGCGCCAGACGGCCCAGCGCTCGACCAGGCGGCGGATCAGCAGTTCGTCTTGCAGCGTGTCGTTCATGGGTTTTCCCGGGGTGCCGGGCGTGACTGTACGATGCCGCGGCCGACGCCGCCCCGAAACGCCCCGAACGCAAAGCAACCCATGAAACTCTACTTCTCGCCGACCTCTCCCTACGTGCGCAAGTGCCTCGTCGTCGCGCACGAACTCGGCCTCGTCGGGCGCATCGAGCTGCTCGCAGGCAACGCGCACCCGGTGAATCGCGATCCGACGATCGTCGCGGCGAACCCGCTGGGCAAGGTGCCGACGCTGATCTGCGACGACGGCCGCGTGCTCTACGACAGCCGCGTGATCTGCGAATACCTCGACGATCTGGGCGGCGGTGCGCTGTTCCCGCGATCCGGTGCCGCGCGCTGGCAGGCGCTGACGCTGCAGGCGTTGGCCGACGGCATGCTCGACGCCGCGCTGCTCGCGCGCTACGAAGACGTGGCGCGACCCGAGGCGCTGCGCTGGGCCGAGTGGCGAGCCGGCCAACTCGACAAGGTTGCGACGTCGATGGTGGCGCTCGACGCCGCGCCCGCGTCATTTGAGGCACGCGTGGACATCGGTACGCTCGCGCTCGGGTGTGCGCTCGGCTACCTCGACCTGCGCTTTGCCGAGTTGAGCTGGCGCGAGCACTACCCTGAGGTTGCCCGGTGGCACGCGCAGTTCAGCCAACGCGCATCGATGCAGGCGAGTTGGGCGCTTTGAGCTTGCGGTGCGCGATTGCAGGCTCGGGGGCGCGTGACGCAGGCCACCGAGTGCATTGAAAGGCGGCTTCGGCCAAGACGGTGCGGTCAGGCGATGGAGGTCGAGAGGCGGCAGTTGCCGCATAGGCGACCGCGGACCCGGCGCCGCCAATGTTCACTGCGCAGCGGTCGCGGCTCGCCATCTTGGGCTCTCAAGCGTGCGCTTCCTATGCGAGAGCGGACTTTTCGGCGCGTAGCCGTCGCAGTCGACCGAAGTGTGAGCGCTCGAATTCAACGCTCCCAAGAGGGCGGTGAGCTTGAGGCTGGCGGAGTCGGTGACGGCCGCCCCCGTACCAATGATCCTATTTTCCTCAGTTACCCAGTTCCCAAGGCGGTCAGTCCGAGGTTCGGTTTGGGCGCGCAGGCCAATATTCGCTCGACGATGTAGCGCACCAATGCGAACCAGCGCTGGGGTTTGGTCAACTGCGGCGCAGAGTCCCGAATGAGGCGCAGACCGTGGCGAACATTGGTCACGAGCGCTTTGATCTGGGTCGCGGCTTCATGCGTGATGGTCAGCAAGATCTTGTTCTGCCCCGAATGGCTGGTCAGACGCCCCACTGCACTGAGCAGTTTGGGTCGGCTCGTGATGGCCTCCAACCGGGTCTTGGGATGCGCCAGACGCACGTACCAACTCCACCAGTTGTAGACCAGTGCCACGGCGCGCGCACTGAGCGCGCAGCGCTCGATGTCGTGCGTGCTATAGCCGCCCCAGCCCCATTGGTTCTTGATCTCGTCGAAGCCGTTCTCGCAGTCGGCACGGTCCCGGTACAGCTGGCCGATGTTCTCCAGTTCGTAGTGCGTGTTGCACACCAACACCGCGTACTCCCAGCTCTTGACCGGCTCGTTCTCGTCGATGAAGTGCAGTTCGCTCTGCGCTTGATCTTTGGCCTTGGGCCGGCCGCGGCGCTTGACCTCAACGATGAGGTCGGTCTTGCGCGCGCGGCGCATGACGATGACGCGTCGGCGCTCGGTCCAGCCCATCAGCCGCAGCACGTCTTCGCAGGCCTCCCAGCCCTGACCCACAGCGCACCAGTCGCGCCGCGTCCATTGCCGCTGCACGAGCTTCTTGACGCCCGCGCTTTGGCGCAGCTTGAACAGGTAGGGCTGCTGGATGGCCTCCAGCGCGCTCATCTCGCCTTCGCTGCCATAGGCACAGTCGCCTCGGACCAGCTTCGGGCGTTGTGCCTGAGGCATGCCCTCGAGCAGCGCCAGCAGCCCAGGGCGTCCGTGCATGGGGCTGTGCCGGTTGCCGGGCTCGAGCTGCGCATCGATCACCAGGCGCAGGTTGCCGATCCAGTAGGTGTGGATGGCATGGCTGGGTCGCCCCGGTTTGTGCGGGTTGTAGCTGACCACTGCACCGTCTTGTTTGCCATACAGCACCTTGACCGTCGTGTCGCAATCCAGAATCCACGGCGTGGTGGTGGCCTGCGCAATGCTGTGCTCGAGCTGCTCCTGCATCCACTGCACCGCGCGCGCATGCTGCGCTTCCTGCGCCGCGCGCTGCTGGGCAGTGTGCTTGGCATCGGGCGCCGGTGCGATTGCCGCCAGCGCCCGACGCAAACTGTCGTCGCCGATGATCTTGTTCATCCCCAGGATGCTCGGGGCCACACCATCGCCGCGCAGTGCGCCCACGTGGGCGTAGCGGCAATGCCCGTCCAGGATCGACAACATCCAGGTGCCCAGCACGTCGACAAGTTCGGGCGCGTTCGGACTCGTGTAGCTCAACGGGCAGCTCTTGAGCCAGCGCTCGAACAACCCCGTGGCTTCCAGGTATTCGGCGAAGAAGGCAAGTTGACCCAGCGCCGTGGCACTGCCTTGCTCGTCCCAGCGCACCGAGAACACGCCTCCGGGTGTCTGCACCCGCATGGCTTGGTCCGCGGCCTGGACCATGGTGTTGATGGTCTCTTGGCAGGCCGCAGCCACCGAGTTCAGCGCCTTGACCGGCGCCAATTTGTGCTCACCCATCGGGTGCCTCCTCGTGTCGATCTCAAACCCGCGCCAAGTCTACGTTTGCGCCAAGTTGCAGCCGGTCAACTGAGGAAAATAGGTTCATCCGTGTGCGCTGGACGATTGCCGAGGAAGACCGGCATGAGGTCGACCGGGCCGCCATCCTGAAGCAGCTTGCCGGCGCGGCCGAGGTCAAGCTCGAGGGCCGCATCGTGCCGGTCGTGCGCACCCGGGCCGCAGGCATCGCGCAGGCGCACAGCCTGGCCGAAAAGG
>JANOLA010000413.1:0-4603 GCA_031419535.1 Burkholderiales bacterium
GCGGCGTTTGCATTGATCGTCGCGGGGATCGTGGTGTCGTCGAAGCGCGATCGGTGAATCCAGCGGCCCTCCCGCGCTTCAGAACTTTTCGGCGAGAAGTCCGCCGCAGGTGCTGCGTCTCAGCCCTGCGGGAATGACGGACCTTGATCTGCATCAACTGCTCGCGCGGCAAAGCCAGCGAGTGGCTTGAGACGCCATCGGAGTTTCTTCGTCCAATCATCGGTTCTCCATCACGACATCGCTGGCGCGGTGCTGCATTGTTTAGGCAGCGCAAGACCCGACTCGCAGCCCGATCCCGACGGCACGCTACCGGACAGTGCCGCCGGCGGCTGCAAGCGATGCGCAGTTCGGTGTTTGCATCAACCTTTGGGGGACTTCTCATGCACTTCGACTACAGGCCAGCGGCGGTGGCTACCGCATTGACTCTCGGCGCTTCGTACGCGCAGGCGGAATGCGCCGGTATTCCGAACTGGTTCCAACTCAAGAACGCCCTTGAGTTTGCTGTAGGCGCCGAGACCAGCGGCTTGGACTTCGAGATGTGGGCAACGCTGGTCAATCGCGACGGTGTCGTCTGTGCGGTCGCATTCTCCGGAAACAACCGCGGCTCGCAATGGCCCGGAAGCCGTGTCATCTCGGCGCAGAAGGCGAATACAGCGAATGCATTCAGCCTGGACGGACTGGCGCTGTCCACCGCCAACCTGTATTCCGCGGTCCAGCCTGGTGGCAGCCTCTATGGCCTTCAGCACAGCAACCCGGTGAACACGGCGGTCGCCTATGGCGGTTCTGCCTCGGGCTACGGCACTGCTTTCGACCCGATGGTCGGCAAGAAGATCGGCGGCGTGAACGTGTTCGGCGGCGGGATGGCGCTGTACAACCAGCAGCGCAAGGTGATTGGTGCTGTGGGCGTCAGCGGCGATACATCGTGTGCGGATCACATGATCGGCTGGCGCGTGAGAGCGAAGCTGATGCTCGACTACGTAAACGGAGGAGTTGCCGCGTTATTCAACAGCGACCCAACACACCCCGACAACATCATTTACGACATCGGCGCCTCCGGTGCCTCTGGTTTCGGCCACCCAACCTGCCTAAATCCGGGTTCACCGGCCCTCCTGCCCGGCGTTCGTTAGGTCGGGCTCTGCGTCTGTGCGTGGACCGGTGAGGCGGTGGGCGGCAAGCCGCCTCCTCAATATTGATGAGATCCGAACCTCGGCGATGGCCGCTAGGGATTGCCCTGCGGCCTAGCCGAGCCTAGGATGCGCGCTGCACAGGGCGCCGACCTCGGGCAACCGGCCCGGGGAAGCGCCCGTGCGACACCGGTCGCTGCGATGCACGCATCCAACAACACGAACAAACTGGAGATCGCCGGTTTCGAGTTCGACATCGAACACGCGGAGTTGCACGCCGCGTGCGGCAAGCGCGTGCCGCTGCGCCCCCAGGTTCTGTCGGTGTTGCAGTGCCTGGCGCGCCGCCCCGGGTTCATGGTGCCCAAGGACGAGCTGATGCGCAAGGTCTGGCCCAAGGTGGTCGTCGGCGATGACAGCCTGGTGCAGTGCATCCGCGAGCTGCGTCAGGCGCTGGACGACGTCGCGCACCGCATCGTGGTCACGGAGCCGCGCCGCGGCTACCGGTTGGCGGCTGCCGCTTCCGCGGCGGTTGTGCGGCAGGTCGTCGAAGCCGAGACGAGCGAGAGCGCGGCATTTCGTCAAGACATCCGCTTTGCCACCGCGCCCGACGGCGTGCGCCTGGCCTACGCCATCAGCGGCCAGGGCGCAGCGCTGGTGCGCACCGCACATTGGATGACGCACCTGGACTGGGACTGGCGCAGCGCCACCCTGGGGCCGCCGATTCAAGCCCTGTCGTCCCAGCACCGCCTGATTCGCTACGACGGTCGCGGCTACGGCCTGTCGGACTGGGACGCCGCGCCGGGCTCGCTCGATGAAGGTGTGGCCGATCTGCTGTCCGTGGTCGACAGCGCAGGCTTGCCGCACTTTGCCCTGCTCGGCGCCTCGAACGGTGCGCCCGTGGCGATCCGCTTCGCGGCGCGCTATCCGCGGCGAGTGAGCGCGCTGGTACTGGTGGGCGGTTGCGCGCGCGGCGCGCTGCGCCGCGGCACGGCCAGCACCTCGGCCGACAACTTCAATGCCATGCTGCGGCTGATCGAAGACGGCTGGTCGCACGACAACCCCGCGTTCCGGCAGTTGCTGACCTCCGTGCACTGGCCCGGCGCGAGTGCGCAGCAGATGCAGTCGTTCAACCACTTGCAGCGCGTTTCGTGCGCTCCGCGGGCGGCGGTGGCGCTGATGCGCCGCGACGCCGAGATCGACGTGTCGGCCGACCTGGCGTCGGTGCAATGTCCCACGCTGGTGCTGCACAGCCCTCGCGACGCGCGAGTGCCGTTCGAGGAGGGCCGCCTGGTTGCCAGCTCGATCCGCGGCGCGCGACTCGAGACATTCGACAGCCCGAATCACTTGCCGCTGCACGGGGAACCAGCATTCGAGTTTGTGATTCGGCAGATCGACGCCTTCGTGCTGCACAGCACCGCTGTGCAACGGCTGTACCGTCGCCGGGCGACGGACGTGATGTTGCCGCGCAGCGCCGAATGGCCGCGCCTGGCAGGAGGCATGGATCGGGTGACGCCCAGGCATGCGGGGCCGCTCGCCGAGGCCAACCCTGACATCAGGCACTAGCGAGTCGTGGCCTGCGCTCTGGGCCACGCCGAGAGCGCGCGCTGCAATGTCGCGTCATTCGGCACATCGATCGGAACTGTTTCGCCGAGATGTCGGCGTGGCTTCGGGACTTTCGTGCCGGCGCGGTTCATGTTGACAACCTCTTGTTCACGGCGCGCGGCAAGCTCGATCCTGATAATCGCTAACCGCCTGGCTTCAACGGCAAGTTCTTGTTCTGCATCAGCCACGCCACCATCACCGGGTCGCTGACGATGAACGACCTGCCGCCGTGGTCTGTCTCGCGGCTCACCAGGCCCTTCGCTTGCAATGCCTCGATCGCCCGCGTGACGCTCGAGCCTTGCACTTTTTTTTCTTGAAGCTGCGCCGCGACCCACTCGAGGCTTTGCGCGGCGGTGGGCAAACGTTGTTCGAACACCAGGCGCAGCGCGGCGCGCTGCAGGTCGGTGAGCGCGAACCAGTTGATGGTCCACCTGTTGCGCGCGCCGGGGTCGAGCATCGCCTTGAGCCCGTCTTGCAGACGCCACTTCGGGTTGCTCATCGTGTTCCCCACGGCGTTCAGGAACGGCTCTGGCTGTCCGCCGAGCAGCTTCAACACCGCCAGAGAATCGGCGAGGTTCAGCTCGCGCGCAGTCGCCAGCCGGTACTTTTTCGCCACATGGCCGATGAAGTCTTCGCCCAGCAGTGGATAGGGCTCCGGGTTGGCAAAACCGTACAACGGTGCCTTCGACCTGGAAAACGTCTCGAGCAACATCGTTTCGGATGACCCGCTGAAGATCGCCCCGACTCGTCGACTCACTTGGGTCAGCGCCGCGCGCAGCGCTGCCGCCACCGCATCCGCCTGCGGCCCGTGCGCCACCGCCTGGAACTCGTCGAAGATCAGAACGATGTCTTTCTTCGTCTCGTCCAGCAGCCCGGTCAGCAGCGAGTCGAACAGAAGGAATTTGCTCGCCGGTTGCTTTCGGGTCGGTGCGTCGCCCAACTCGACCGAAGCACCTGCGAAGGCCAGTTTCCTGACCGGCGTGCGGGCCGTGCGCTTCAGTCCCTTCGGGCTCACCTGCAGAGTGTCGAGCGCTTTTTGTATGGCGTAGTTGATGCTGCCCAGCGGATCCGTCTTGTTCGCCCAGCATTCGAGGTACACCGCCACGGCGCCGCGCTCTTCGATGCGCGGCATGACCTCCTCGCGCAGCAAGGTGGTTTTGCCGGTCTGGCGCGGGCCGAACAGCGCGATGCGTGACTGTGCGAGCAGCCGTTCGGCCAGCGCCGAAGCCAGCTTCGGGCGGGTGAAGCGCCACAAGGTGGTCAGGTCGGCCATGGTCGGCGATTTGCGTGATGTGAGTCGGTTGCGCATTATGCGCATGAGTGCGTCATCGCGCAATGATCGGCAAACCTCCCGGGAAGACGGGGTGTCGCCCGCCCCGCCGCAAGCTCGCGGCCCGCGCCTTTAAAACGTCCCCGGAAACGCCCCGCCGTCGAGCAAAACGTTCTGCCCCGTCATGTAGCCGGCGTGCACGCTGCACAGGAACGCGCAGACCGCGCCGAACTCGGCGGCCGTGCCGTAGCGCTGCATTGGATTCATCTTGCGGCGCTGCTCGAGCACCTGCTCCACCGACTGGCCACTCGCCTTCGCCAGGCCGACCATCGTGTTGCGCAAACGGTCCGTGTCGAACGGTCCGGGCAGCATGTTGTTGATCGTCACGTTCGCGCTCGCCAGGCGGCCTTGCCGCGCGAGCCCGGCGACGAAACCGGTGAGGCCGGTGCGCGCGCCGTTGGACAGGCCGAGGATGTCGATCGGTGCCTTCACCGCGCCCGAGGTGATGTTGATGACACGGCCGAACTGGCGCTGCGCCATCTTGTCCACCGTGGCCTTGATGAGTTCGATGGGGGTGAGCATGTTCGCATCGAGCGCCTTGATCCAC